>JAYUXA010000095.1:0-8247 GCA_043753245.1 Chitinophagaceae bacterium | reverse complement strand
CCCCGGACTACTGCCGTTCATCGTGACTTCACATATCAAAAAGTAAAATAACACCGGCAGGCTTACCAGGAGACCTCGTATGTCCCAGGTACTGGTCCACACAAAAAAAGATTCCGTTTTTAACAAATAAGCCAGCATTTTGGTAATAAGCCAGCCAATAGTGACATCAATGGTCCAGGCCATCAGTCTTTTGGGAAAAGGGGCTACCGGAAATTCCACTTCTATATTGAATCCACTATCTAATTTTACAAGGGGCATAGGTGATTATAAAAATATAACTATTATATTTATGAATTGAGTATGCGCGAAGGACTTTTTATTAAAAAAAATATAGGGAAGTGGAAAAAATATCAATATGAAACTTCTACTGACCCCGACGAAATGGCTCAGGAATTTGCCGAACTGGTAAACGACCTCGGCTATGCGCGTACTTTTTATCCGCAAAGCAAGGTCACCCAATACCTCAATGGCCTGGCCTCAAAGATTTATCTGGGCATTTATAAAAATAAAAGAGAAGAAAGATCAAGGATACTTACTTTCTGGACCACGGAACTTCCGGCTGTGGTCAAAAAATACCATCGTGAACTGCTGTTCTCTTTTTTACTTTTTACTGCCTTTGCATTAATGGCGGTTTTTTCAACAGCGCAGGATCAGAGTTTTGTAAGAGGCATCCTGGGAGATCATTATGTTGAAATGACCGAATCCAATATTGCTAAGGGCGATCCCTTCGGAGTGTACAAAACCACAGACCGGCTGACCATGTTTTTAACCATAGCATTAAATAATATCAAAGTTTCTTTTATGATATTTATCGGTGGCCTGCTGGCTTCAGTAGGCACGATCTGGTTGCTTTTTGATAATGGGATGATGCTGGGTTCCTTTCAAACCTATTTTTTTATGAAAGGCCTTGGATGGGATTCTATTCTGGTAGTATGGATACACGGTACCCTGGAGATCTCCGCAATCATTATCGCGGGCGGAGCAGGATTAGTGATGGGCAACAGTATTTTATTTCCTGGAACCTACAAACGTATAGAGTCGCTCAAACGCGGTGCGCGCGATGGCATGAAACTAATGATTGGGTTAGTGCCTGTTTTTATTGCAGCAGCATTCCTGGAGGGATTTATAACAAGGTATTCTACTATGCCCAGGGTGTTAAGCATTTCCATACTGGTTTTGTCTTTCAGCTTTATTGTTTGGTATTTTGTTATTTATCCTTTGAAAATAAATAGAAAGGCTATTACTGCCCATGAAATCCCTGCTTAAAAAGAATATATTTTTTTTATTATTGCTTTTCGGGGCAGGTAATTCGTATGCGCAGCAGCTAAGAAATGTTCCCGATTCTATCGCCCAAAAATGGAAGAAGGAAAAAGATTTTGAATACGCCAATAATCCGGTCTATTGGCAAAAAAGCAAAACACCTGATGAATCTGCTCTTATAAAATTCATTGCTTTTTTATCAGACAGCAGTGCAATACAGTGGTTGCTGTATACTCTGGCTGCGGCAGTTGCAGGGTATATTCTCTATCAGGTAGCTGTAGTTAATCATTTTTTTATTTTTGCGAAGTCCGGACACCGTAAAAAAAATAGTGCTGAGGACATACCTGAACGGAACCAGGATAACTTTGATGAATTTATCAATGCTGCAGCCCAGGCAAAAGAATACCGGGTGGCTATCCGCTACTCGTACTTAAAAACTATAAAAATGCTCAGTGACCGCCATAAGTTAAAGTTGCATGCAAAGGCAACTAACAACGAATATGTGCTGCAGATGCAATCACAGTCAGGAGGTAAAGAATTCAGGCTGCTAACCGCGATCTATGAATATGTATGGTATGGCGGATTTCAACCAGATACTGAACGATTCGAAATAATCAGTGACAACTTTAAACAATTCAACGACCGTATCTGAAAAGAGCATCACTATACCAGGTAGTTACCTTTCTTATGTGTTTATGTGCATGCGGTCCTGCTTTAAATAAAAGAGTAACACTGTACAGAAATGATAAAATACCCTACGGTACTTATTATGCCTATAATAATCTGCATTATTTTTTTAATGATGCCACAATACAAACCAGCAATGTTTCTCCATCCGTTTTTTACGAAGACGACAGTGGGGCTGCCTATATCATCATTGCCAATACGGTAAAACCAGATGAAGAGGAGCTTGACGCCTTATTGAATTATGCCGTTAACGGAAATCATGTTTTTATTTCCAGTGCCGGTATCGGATCCAATCTCCTGGATAGTTTTCATCTAAAAGTATCGGATGAGGAAAGCATTTTTCAACAGGAAGATTCACTTACCGTCAGGCTTTGGCATCCCCAGACTTCGGATGAACTTTCCTTTACTTACCCCGGTAAACCATTGGGAAATTCATTTACGGAAATGGACAGTTCGGTCACCAATATCCTTGGTAACGACAGGGAAGGGCATGCGAACTTTGTAAAATTTACCTATCCCGGCGGAGGATCCGTTTCTATACATCTTGCTCCAGCCACCTTTACCAATTTTTTTCTTTTGCATAAAGACAATAAACGTTATCTGGATCTGGCCATGTCTTCAATACCTGATTCTGTTCATCAGGTAAGGTGGGATGATTATTTCCGGCACCACATTAATGGTCAGGATGATTCGGAACGGTCCGGATTTTCAAAACTTTCTGCGTTTGTTAATCATCCGGTGCTGAGCTGGGCATTTTGGCTCACTCTTGTATTGTTCGCCATTATTTATCTATTCGAATCAAAACGAAAACAAAGACCTGTTCCTGTTGTTCAGCCGCTCAGGAATGCTTCACTTGATTTTGTGCAAACTATCGGCAGGTTATACTATCAGAGAAAAGATAATAAAGATCTCGCCCTTAAAATGTCTGCGCATTTCCTTGGCCATATAAGAACGAAATACAATCTTTCCACTAATGTTACAGACGAGTTGTTTGCACAGAAATTGTCTTTTAAAAGTGGTCATCCGTTAGATATAGTGCAGGGGATCACTTCATTTATTAATCAGATTGAAAATAAAGCTGCTGTCAGCGACAGTGAGCTGTTATCCTTTAATAACCAAATCGATCAATTTTATAAACAGGGCTGACTATGGAAGAAAACATTTTTGAACAACGAACGGACCTCAGCGGTCTGCAACTGTCTGTTGAAAACCTGAAAACGGAAATTGGTAAAATAATAGTTGGACAGGAGCAGATGGTGGAACTGCTGCTGGCAGCAATTCTTGCTGACGGGCATGTGCTGATCGAAGGAGTACCGGGTGTTGCTAAAACACTTACTGCAAAATTGTTAAGCAAAACGATCTCTACAGGATTTTCAAGAATTCAATTTACGCCCGACCTTATGCCGAGTGATGTGCTGGGTACCTCCGTGTTCAATCCAAAAGAATCCAGTTTCCAGTTTCGTCAGGGGCCGATATTCAGCAATATCGTGCTAATTGATGAGATCAACCGTGCACCTGCAAAAACCCAGGCGGCTCTATTCGAAGCGATGGAAGAAAGACAGGTAACGATCGATGGACAAACCTTCCAGCTAAGCGTGCCTTTTATGGTAGTGGCTACACAGAATCCGGTGGAGCAGGAGGGAACTTATCATTTACCGGAAGCGCAGCTCGACCGGTTTTTGTTTAAGATAAATGTGCTCTATCCTACCGCCGAACAGGAATACCGGATCGTGAGCTATCATCACCGTAATCTTCCCGGCAACATGCTCGGGGATATTCATCCGGTAATCTCAGCAGAAGATATTGATCATTTAAGAAAGCAGGTTAGAAATATTCATGTAGAAGACAAGCTGATTACCTTTATCACCACTATAGTTGGTAATACGAGGCAACATAAATCCATTTATCTGGGGGCTTCCCCAAGGGCATCGATCGGAATATTAAACGGTTCAAAAGCATTGGCAGCTATGCGGGGACGGGACTTTATTACTCCGGAAGATATCATCTATATCACTCCTAATGTGCTTCGTCACCGGCTTACACTTAGTCCTGAAAAAGAAATGGAAGGAACAACTACCGATGAGATAATTACCCAGATCGTTCAGAGTATAGAAGTGCCGAGATGAGTAGGTCTTTATGACTGGGCAATCCAAAACAAAACAACATGTAATGAAGCAGTACAGCAAATACCTTAAACCACTTTTCTTCTCGAAACGCTTTTACTGGTCGTTTGCAATACTCATAGCACTGTTCATTACCGCCTATTCCTCCGTGGTTGTTTTTATTCTGACGAAACTCGTACTTGCTGCATTTTTGATAATAGTGGTGGCTGATTACACGGTTTTATTTTTAAAAGACAATGGTATTGTTGCCAAACGGATAGCTCCGTTGCGCATGAGTAATGGAGATGATAACAGCATTAAAATTACACTTGCGTTGAATTATGCTTTTAAGGCATCGGTTACGGTTATCGATGAACTGCCGGTCCAGTTTCAAAAAAGAGATTTTAATCTGAAGTTGCTTTTACTGCCCGGTGAAAAAAAGGAACTGTTGTATACGGTACGACCGACAGCAAGGGGAGAATATACCTTTCATGACCTTAATGTATTTGTAAGCTCGCCGCTTAAGCTAATCATCCGGCGTTACAAAGTACCGTCGCAACAAACCATTAAAGTGTATCCCTCTTATTTCGCTTTAAAAAAATTCGACCTTATCGCATGGTCAAATAATCTGTCAGATGCGGGAAACCGGAAAATCCGAAAAACCGGCCAGAGTGTCGAATTTGAAGAGATCCGGGAATATGTGAATGGAGATGATATCCGCTCTTTGAACTGGAAGGCAACCGCCCGGAAAGGAGGACAGTTGATGGTGAATAATTACACGGACGAACGCAGCCAGCAGGTGTACTGCATAGTGGACAAAGGCAGAGTGATGAAAATGCCCTTTAATGGCATGACCCTGCTCGATTATGCGGTAAATTCTACCCTGATTGTATCCCGGGTTGCTTTATTAAGGCAGGATCGGGCCGGGCTTGTAACCTTTAGTGATACCTTGAGCGATATTGTGCCCGCAGACCGGAAGGCGGGTCAGATGAATAAAATACTGGAAACCCTGTACAACCAGGACACTAAATTCGGCGAAACGGACTTTGAAAAATTGTACGCCATGGTCCGCACCAGAATAACGCAACGAAGTCTCCTTATTCTTTACACCAATTTCGAATCGCTCTCCGGACTGCAACGACAGCTGCCTTATATCCGTGCCATTGCCCGTTCCCATCTGCTGCTGATTGTGTTTTTTGAAAATACCGCGCTGCATGAAGTTGCCGGTAAACAGGTAAATGATATTGAAAACTTATATATCCGTACTATTGCCGGGAAATTTGTTCATGAAAAACGGTTGATCGTTAAAGAATTACAGCAGCATGGTATTTTTACCATACTGACTGCACCGGAAAACTTAACCATTAACACGGTTAATAAATACCTGGAACTTAAAGCGAGGCAGGCGATTTAAGAATGGAAGAATAAATGTTTTTTTATTACCACAGCAAGTGCCTGAACGCCTGATAACCGCTACCATTTTCATAGCGTACTTATTATTAAGTGATAATCTGGGTTCCGCTGTATTTTATGATTAATATAGTATAACCGTATGAATAGTTTTGAAGATGGAAGAGTATTGCTAATAAATAAGCCGTATGATTGTACCTCGTTTGATATTGTCAGAAAACTGCGTTCCCTGTTAGATATAAAAAAAATAGGGCACGCTGGAACATTGGATCCGCTGGCAACCGGATTGTTGATTCTCTGCACCGGTAAATTTACCAGGAAGATCAACGAATACATGGCGCGTGAAAAAGAGTATACCGGCACTATTGTGTTAGGGGCTACTACACCAACATTCGACAGGGAAGGGATACCAGAAAATTTCACGGACAGTTCCCATATTACCCAACAGGATGTAAACGCAGCAGCACTTGTATTTACAGGAGATATTATGCAGACTCCCCCAATATATTCTGCCGTTAAAAAAGGTGGCCGGCGAGCGTATCAGATGGCAAGAAAAGGAGAGCCTGTCGAGTTACATCCAAGATCAGTAGCAGTCCGTGCCTTTGATACACAACTAACACTGCCGGTGGTACATTTTAAGATAGTCTGTT
Organism: Chitinophagaceae bacterium; assembly: GCA_043753245.1. Taxonomy (GTDB): domain Bacteria; phylum Bacteroidota; class Bacteroidia; order Chitinophagales; family Chitinophagaceae; genus Flavitalea. Next base: position 2,138 of record JAYUXA010000095.1, on the reverse strand, counting down.
CCACGGGAACCTATATACGCAGTTTGGCAAATGATCTGGGAGCCCGGCTGGGTGTGGGGGGATATCTGGGATCATTGTGCCGGACCCGCATTGGAGAATTTCAGCTAAAAGATGCCTGGAGTCTGGAAGAAGCGGAAGAAAAAATTAAATCAGAACGGGTAGCCAATACCTAATTGAAACTGGCCGCTGCGGATCTGCAGTCTTCTGAACCAGCCATCATTTTCTCTTGCATACACCGGATTTTTAATCTGGTAGGCCCAGTCCAGCCGGATTAAAAAGAAATCAAAATCAAACCGTAAACTCGTTCCTGCACCTACTGCTAGGTCGGTATACAATCTTCCTAAATTAAGCTCAGTAGAATCGATCCTGCGCTGGTTTTTATCGTATGCGCTTCCCCAGATATTTCCGATATCTGCAAAAAAGGCGCTTTTCACCTTTATTCCCGCCACAGTGCCGATATCGAACCGGTATTCAATATTGGTTTCTAATTTTACATTCCCGAACCGGTCTACCGGAATAGATGCAGTATCATACGCAGAGGAAGAGCCAAGCCCCAGTTTCCGCACCGCCCAGGCCCGCATACTATAGGGTCCACCTCCAAAATAGGCTTTAAAGAAAGGAAGAGTGCGCTCACGTTGGTCGCCGGTTCTTCCATATACATAACCATATCCTCCAAAAGCGCGGAATGCCCAGGAAGAATGGGCATAATTAATGTAATATTTATATTCCAGATCCAGTTTTACAAATCGTCGGAGGTCGCGCCTTTCTAAACTTTTTATTAGTCCGAATATGGCCCCGCTTTCCTCCAGTCTCGCACTGAATGACCTTCGGTTAAGGCCAATATTTTTTCCTGTTGAGTAACCCAGTACCTGACTAATGATCAGGCCATTGTTAAAGGCCTGTTCTATGCTTGGAAAGCTGATAAACAGATTTCGCAAGCTATCGGTAATAGTGACAAAGGTAGAATACTCGAAATTAAAAGGAGTATACTGCCAGTTGCGGTTGTTCCTGGTCCAGTCATAACCCCAAGAGGTATTCACGGAAAAAACTTCGAAAAACTTTCTCCTGTTCGTATAAGAAGTATTAAAACTGACTATTGTTCTGGGAGCTGACAGTGATTTTTCTGCCCTTATTTTAAATGGCGTAATAAATCGGGGCACATAAATACTGTGCGACAAACTCGCCTGCATGGTCTGAATAATATTGGGACCCAGCTCTACCCCAAAACGTGCAGCACTGGAGGTGCCGATACTTTCGCGAAATGCGTTCTTGTTGCGGATGCCGAAATTTAACCCGATTCCAAATAAGGATCCGGTGGTAAGGACGTCATTCACATTGCGGCTGGTTTCAAAATCGATATTCAGACTTTGTTTTTTTGCCGGATACAAAAAAATAGTTGCATCTAATAGTTGGAGAGAATCCTTTCTTTCCGTAATATTTATATCCACCTGTTGCCATGCACCGAGATTAGTAAACTTATTTATAGTATTAAAATAGTCACTTTGTTTATAGAGTGTTCCCGGACGAGCATAAATATTGCGGGCAATAAAAGGAAGTTTAAATTTATTGGAGTTGAAATGAAAGGTATACCCACCGCTTTTCACAGAATCTTCTTCTACGGTGCTGGTGTCTCCGATTAATAATCTCTCGGGATAAACATGAATATCTCCCCAGGTATATTTTAGAAGATGTGTGCTGTCTTTTGGATTTTTTTGTTTAAAAACAATATTAATAGTAGGCTCCGTTTTCTTTCTTTGCAAAGAATCCAGCAATTCTAATTGCTCAAACGGATCAATGCCGGGATCGATCAGCGCAGCTACTACCGTATCATGCTCCGCGTAAAGATCTTCTTTGGTGATTTTGTAATATCCGTTATCCCTGTAACTATTTAAGAGCCTGTCCAGCTCATTAGAAATTTTGTCGATGGAGTACGGATCATTTTTCACCAGATACGATTTCTTTCGGGAACCCAGCGCAATCAATTTTAGTTCAGGCGTCGTTAGATCATAACCTATAGAATCAAGACGCAATGCTTTTCCGGGATGCACATAAAAGTGTACGGAAACCCTTTGCTGATCTTTGATAGTATCAATTTGGAACGTGTCAGTAATAACGGGTCTAAAATATCCTTTGGACCG
>JAYUXA010000094.1:0-3922 GCA_043753245.1 Chitinophagaceae bacterium | reverse complement strand
ATGCACAGGCATTGATCCTCGATAGAAAAAAACTGGAAGAAGTGCAGCAGCACAACGATGTGGTGGCTTCACAGGAATTACTGCAGGATGTATTTCGGACGGATGTCCGTGCACTTGTTGCGGAAGCAAGGCTTAGAAGTGGAGGAGCATTGGAGCCCCTCTCGGTGTACCGGCAGCAGCAGGTAAGAAAAAAATTAATTGTGGAAAGGGGCTTTAAAACAATTGCTACAGGTTTATAATTATGGAAGCCATAGCTGTAATAGCCATATTCGATGTTGGAAAAACAAACAAAAAAACTTTTTTGTTTGATGAACGGTATAAAATTGTGTACGAAAAAACGGATCAGTTTCCTCAAACTACCGATGAAGACGGAGACCCCTGTGAGGATCTGGATCTGCTAACCAAATGGTGCCTGGATGCTTTCGCCAACCTATCCACGATGAGTGCGTATTCGGTGAAGGCGATTAATTTTTCAGCATATGGAGCCAGTTTTGTGCATATTAATACAGACGGAAAACCAATACTGCCATTGTATAATTATTTAAAAAATTATCCGAAGGCGTTAAAAGAAAATTTTTTTAGGGAATATGGCGGAGAGCAGTCCGTATCGAAAAGCACGGCTTCTCCTGTATTGGACAGCCTTAATTCGGGATTGCAGTTGTACCGGCTTAAATACGAAAAACGATTATTGTCTTCCCATGGATACTCACTTCACCTGCCACAATACCTAAGTTACCTGATCACAAAGCAGGTTTATTCCGATATTACCAGTATAGGCTGTCATACCATGCTCTGGGATTTTACGAAACAAAGGTATCATGAATGGATTGCTAAGGAAGGAATTCAGGAACGCCTGGCGCCACTATTTGCCTGCGATGAAGTGATCACACAAAACGGGATAGTTACAGGAGTGGGATTGCACGACAGCTCTGCTGCATTGATTCCTTATCTTGCCGCGTTTCACCAGCCATTTATATTGATCTCTACCGGAACATGGTGTATCAGCTTAAATCCATTTAATGAGTGCCCGCTAACTGCTGAAGAGCTTGAAAAGGATTGTTTGTGTTATATGACCTACCAGGGTATGCCGGTTAAAGCTTCCCGGTTATTTGCCGGGCAGGAGCATGAACTACAGATAAAATTGCTTGCAGCACATTTTAATAAACAAAATAACTATTACGAAACGGTTTATTACAACCAGGAAACCATAAAATACCTGAAAAATACTTTTGTTACGGAAGCAGATGCCATTTTTTCTCCCGGTCCTTCTGCATTTGAACGGAGGAACGTAGGGGCATTCCGCAATTACGAGGAGGCTTATCATCAGCTCATCATGGACATAATACATCAACAGGTGCAGTCTACGCAACTGATCATGCAGGGAAAGACTGTTAAAAGACTGTTTGTCGATGGTGGTTTCAGTAAAAATCCGATCTATATGAATTTACTTGCCGTATTCTTTCCGGAAGTAGAAGTATATGCAGCTTCGGTAGCGCAGGCTACGGCCATGGGAGCCGCATTATCTGTTCACAGGCACTGGAATAAACGGGATATTCCAGCCGATCTGATCGACCTTAAGTATTATGCTTCTGCGCAGTAGAGGAGACAATACTCTACTAACCGTTAAAAAACGGTAATTCAGCCGTTTTATCCCCTTTATATTTTCGCTCCTTTCCAGTTGCTTTGTCAAAAATAGTTATGACAAACGCTGTGTTTCACTACCTCGCATTACAGGTTTTAATATGGATGGGTTTAACCGGATGGATTTATTTTGTTGCTAAGCTGGGGGAATGGAAGGTTGAACGTGAAAGAAAAAAAGGATTGGGCCGGCCTACGCTTCAGTGTACCCGCTTCACTAGCCGGAACAAGAAAGAATAACAAACGTTTGCGTTATTTTCATTATAGTATCTTCAGATTTATGCGTTATATTACTGGTAATAAATCAGTCATATGAGCGGATTAAAAAGACGTGCTTTTTTAAAAAATACACTGGTAGCCGGAGTAGGAACTTCACTGATAGCCCCTTCTTTATTACATGCAAATAATCCGGAAAAAGCAACTGCCGTATCGCCTGTATCCCGTTCCACAACAGCTGGGAAAAAGAAAAAAATTGTTGTTGCAGGAGCAGGTATCGCCGGACTTTGCTGCGCTTACGAATTAATGAAGATGGGCCATGAGGTAACGGTACTGGAAGCATCAGGAAGACATGGCGGACATGTTTTTACAGTTCGCGATGGATTGTCTGATGGCTTGTATGCAGATGGTGGAGCAGAGCAGATCACCAAACCGGGGTATGAACGATATTGGGAGTATACGAAAGAGTTCAATCTGACTGTGCTGCCTTATCCGCGCCGTAAAGAGGTGTATACCCGAATGAATGGAAAATTTTATACAGAGGACATGCTTAAAGATCCTGCAGTGCTAAAGCCCATGGGCTTCAATGACAGGGAAATAAAACATATCGCCAAATACAACCTGCATGAACTGCCCACCCTTTTCCTGAGCACCTACCTGGATAAATTTAAAGATGAATACCAGCCGTTTGGTGTAGGATATGATGATCTCGATACAGTTTCTATTGCAGAGATCTATAAAAAAGAAGCTGCCTCTCCGGCAGCCCTTGAATTCCTTGGCGGAAAAGATGCTTCTGCCTTATTTAAATTATGGCAGGCTGCTATCCTGCACAAACGGGGTGTTGCTAATTTTCCGCTGGATGTTTACCGGCTACAGGGGGGCAATCAGGGATTGCCAAATGCTTTTGCCAAACATCTTGGAGCAAGGGTTAAATTAAATTGTCCTGTTACCTCCATAACGCACACTGCTGACAGTGTTACGGTTGTTTACAAAGATAAAAATGGAGAAAAAACGATAACTGCCGATTTTCTGGCCAATTGTATTCCGTTGCCGCTGTTCAAAAAAATACCGCTCTCTCCTGCACTGACAGCAGAAAAACAATACGTGGCCGATCAGATATTATATGACTCCTATAGCCATATCATCTTTCAGGCAAGCTCGAAATTTTGGTTGGAGGATGGCTTTAAATCCATAAATATGGAATTCAGTCACCCCGACCTCAGTTTTATATGGGAGACCGCAGAGGAGGTGGACACCCATCGCGTGGTTCTTCTGGCAGTAGCTCCGGGAGGCGTTTCAGCACAACGGGCACTTGCAGCTTTCCGGGAAGTCTATCCTGGAAAATCGGACACTATTGAGCAGGCGCTCGTCAAGGATTGGACCAAAGATCCCCTGGCTCCGAATTGCGAAAGAAAAGATTTCCCCCTTGGAAAATTAAATAAATTCTGGCCTCATGTAATGACCGCGCAGGGCCGGTTGCATTTTGCCGGAGCTTACGCAGATAATCTTAACTGGGGTCAGGAAGCGGCAACCCGTTCTGCCAATAGGGTGGCTAAAGAAATTGATGAAGCATAACCGTACTCCTTTCTTTTAGTTAGCATATGATGATGATGTATGTTCGTACGCTTACAATGAGTATCTCCTTTATTTTAGCAGGATTTGTTTCCTTGTACCAGGCTGAAATACTACAAAACAATACGCCTCCGGTAATAAAAATTAAATTACCCCGGACCGTAGCAGGATATGCCTGGAATACCAGCATCCGTTATAGTATAGTGGTCTCTGATAAAGAAGACGGGGAATCAAAATATGACGAAATACCGTCCAACGAGGTTTTTGTTGAATTGCATTATTTTTCCGATATGCTCAAGGCTACCGCTTTTATAAAGGCTGGAAACAAAAAAGAAGATTCCGGTTTAGCAGCTATAAAAAGACAGGATTGTTTCAATTGCCATATGGTCGGCGCTACGTTGATAGGCCCTGCCTTTAAAGACGTTTCCAGGAAATATAAAAAAGATACGGATGTTGAACTTTTACAAAGCCGCATCATTAACGGGTCTACCGGTAT
>JAYUXA010000093.1:0-18401 GCA_043753245.1 Chitinophagaceae bacterium | reverse complement strand
CTACTCCTATGACAACGGATACCGTTCTTACAACACCTGTAGATACAACTGGATCGCAACCCATGATGGATACCACTACGGTTAGATAAATTTTGATTTTGTGGCCTTTGAATTGGAGGCGTATAACTGGGCTGTTTCTTCAGGAAGCAGCCTTTTTTGTTTTTTAATTATTTGTAAGAGTTAACTTTAGATCTATTTCCGGATCAAATCAAATAATAATAAAACATGTTAAAACACACACTTCTCTTTGCTCTATGTTCAGTTGCTCTATTTTCCTGTGTAAGTTCCAAAAAATTTAAAGCCGGTGAGGCCAGATTCGAAGCGTTAAATAAAGAATTTGCAAGGGCCCAGTCGGATCTAAAAAACTGCGAAGATTTCTCTGCTCGACAGAAGGCAAATATGCAAACTGAACTGGAAGCCTTTAAGAAGGAAAATTCTTTCATAAAAGAAAACAATACCAATGTATTGGGACAGTTAAAAGACCTTTCTGTTTTATCCGCTACTCAGGCAGAAAGTGTACGTAAATCGCTGGAAAATTTAGGATCAAAAGATGCGTACATCCAGGATCTTCAAAGTGCTATGCAAAGGAAGGATTCTTTAAATCTGGCACTGGTGATGAACCTTAAGAGCGCGCTCAGCGATGTAAACGATAAGGATGTTAACATTCAGGTAGAAAAAGGAGTGGTCTTTATTTCAATTTCGGATAAGCTATTGTTTGAAAGTGGAAGTTCTTCTGTAAGCAAAGGAGCTTTAACTGTTCTTGGAAAGGTAGCGAAAGTGCTTAATGCTAATCCGACCCTGGATATCCTGGTAGAAGGTCATACAGATTCCGTTCCCATTAAGAATGCCTGTATCACTGACAACTGGGATCTTAGTGCAAAGCGTGCTACTTCGGTAACACGTATACTTCAGAACAACTACAGCATCGACCCCGTAAGAATGACTGCTGGTGGTAAAAGCCAGTACACTCCTTTGGTGGCCAATGATTCCAATGAGGGCCGTGCAGCCAACCGCCGGACAAGGATCGTTATTCTTCCCCAGCTTGACCAATTTTTTAAGCTCCTTGAGAAGAAAGGATAATTTTTAAACTTTATAGCATGTTGTGGCAAGGCAGAAGACAAAGTTCGAATGTGGAAGACCGTAGGGGAATGTCTGCCGGTGGCCTTGCCGTTGGCGGAGGGGTTATTGGTATTATAGCCGTAATTGTGAATCTTCTGCTGGGGGGAGATGTTTCGCAGCTTCCTCCGGAGCTGATGCCCGGTCAGCAGCAGCCGACCCAACTGTCACCCACAGCCGAAGCTGCAGATAATAAACGTGCAGAATTTGTAAAAGTGGTGCTGGCAGAAACGGAAGATGTATGGAACAATGTTTTCCGCCAGCAAGGCTCCGCTTATCAGGAAGCCACACTTGTTTTATTCAGAGATGCGGTACAGTCCGGATGCGGTTCAGCAAGTGCTGCATCCGGACCTTTTTATTGCCCGGGTGATCATAAATTATATATTGATCTTTCTTTTTACGAAGAGCTTCAGAACCGTTTTAATGCACCCGGCGATTTCGCCATGGCTTATGTAATTTCCCACGAAGTAGGGCATCATGTGCAGACACTTCTGGGCACTTCTCAAAAATTATCTGCGGCCAGGGAATCCATGAACGAAGCTGATTACAATAAATTATCGGTAAAGATGGAACTCCAGGCCGATTTTTTTGCTGGTGTATGGGCGCATTATGCCAATAGGGCAAAAATTCTTGAAACGGGTGATATTGAAGAAGCATTAACTGCCGCAAATGCAATAGGCGATGACAGGTTGCAAAAAGAAACGCAGGGACGGGTGATGCCGGATGCATTCACACATGGTACATCGGCCCAAAGAATGTACTGGTTCAATAAAGGTTTTGAAACCGGTGATCTTAATCAGGGAGATACATTTTCCGATCCCTCCTTAAATTAATTATGATTCTTCTGTTTCTGAAGGTTGTTTTTCTTTTCCTTGTGTAGTACTAACTTCCTGTACAGGTTGCTGGTTGATAATAGAAAGCTGAAATTTTGTATTGAGGCTTATATTAAGATCATTATTCGCAAGAATAACCCGGCTTGCGGGATCCTGAAGAAGTACCATAGCAAGATCGCTGGCAAGTGGAGAACCACTGATCACATTTGCAACTCTTCCCTGAACCATTTCAATAGTGAATTTATATCCGGCTTTTCGGCCGCTGCCGGCTCTTTCGAAATCTATTCTGTTTAAATCAAGCGTTTGGTTGGCTGCTAATGATTTTTTCATCAATATTTTGATAATTGGCAGATACTTATTCCAAACGTGAACGTACATCATCAGGTCTTAGTGTTTTTGCGAAGGTCGGTAATAATTCGTGAATAACCGAAGGTTTCTCAGAATACTGTTTACTATAAAGGCGCAAAGAATAACCTGATAACCTCAAAGTTTCCTCTTACTGCCATAGGCCTGCTTTGCGTCTTTACATAATTCATCTAAGGGGTCCTGTTCATTTTTCGGTGTAGCACGAATACACTTTCCACCAGCTTCTCCATCTGTTCGTAAAAATAGATCAGACTGGACCGCTCACTGACCTTCAGACGAACGAAATTTCCTGTGACCATTGTTTTGGTTCCCTCCCACATGATCCATCTCACTTCTGGAAGTTGCGCATACTGAAAGAAATCTTCAATCACTTTTTCCGGATGCTCAATCTCTTCTAGGGTGAGCTTGCGGGGCCTCATTTCCCAGGCTTCATAATCTGGCATACTCATAAACACACTAATTTAGGAAGTTAAATACATAAAAATCCGGTGGATTAACGGATGGGGATACCGGTTAAAGTAGTTTATTTGATTACCGTTAATCATACGGCAAAGTTAAACTTAAGTCGATAACTTTAGAAAATTGAACACCTTTTTATTCACTCAATCAATACCGTTTTTTCCTTGCGTACCATTGATCGATTATACCAGTATTTGGAGTTGAAACACCTTATTCCATATAATTTTGAAAGAAATTGTGGTCTGGCGAACGGTTATCTGCATAAGCAGTCCAAAGGGAGAGGAGGCATAGGATCAGAGATAATAGAGAAAATACATAGAAAGTATTCTGACTTAAGTCTAAGCTGGCTGATTACCGGCTCCGGTATGATCCTTACCAATTCAGTCTATCGTATAAATGAAAATATGGAAGAGGAGAGAGTGGAATACCTCACCGATGAAGGAACAGTGCGTCTGCTTAAAGAAAAAATTCAGATTTTGGAAAATGCGCTGGCAGATAAAGAAAAGATCATCCGGCTGCTTGAATCTGCATCGTAAGTGCAGGAACACACAGCTTTTAACCATTCCTGGTCAACGTTTTCACCGTTCGGTAAAACTAGCTATTTAAGCAATGCATCTGAAGCAAGCTATGGCCAATCCGGAAAGCAATTACTATAGAAGAGAAACGTAATGCTTGCCGTTATCACCGTTACCCTTGTGATCCGGAGAGCAATTACCATAAAAAAGGTAACTCTTTCACTATAGGTTTTGATCGGATAAAAGGCCATGTGACTTCTACATCAAAATGGTAAACCTTGCATTCATGGAGCTATCTTTGCGCCATGTTAAAAGAAACGCTGATTAATGCTACAGAAGCTGGCGCGGCAGTGCTTAGCCATTACTTCAACCACAAAAATCTTAAGATCAGCAATAAGGAAGGAATAAATAATCTCGTTACAGAAGCCGATCATGCAGCAGAGAAAGCAATTATGGAAACGATCCGGGAAACGTTTCCTGATCATTTTATTCTTAGTGAGGAAGCTGGAGAAATGTCTACCGCTTCCGAATACAAATGGATTATTGATCCTATCGACGGTACAGTCAACTACGCCCACGGCATCCCAATATGTTGCGTGTCAATAGGCCTGGAATTTCAGGGAAAGATGATCATGGGAGCGGTATTCAATCCGTTGATCAAAGAATTTTATCTGACGGAAAAAGGTAAAGGCGCTTTTTTGAACGGTCAGCAAATTCAGGTAAGCGATAAAGTGAAGGTGATCGATTCCTGCCTGGTGACCGGCTTTCCGTACACCTACCTGGATATGCCCAACGGACCTCTGGAGGTCTTTACCAGATTTATCAGAAAGGGTGTTCCAGTGAGAAGACTTGGTTCTGCCGCAATGGACCTTTGCTGGGTGGCAGCAGGTAGATTTGATGGTTTTTACGAACATAAACTCCAGGCATGGGACAGTGCAGCAGGTTTTCTGATGGTAGAAGAAGCGGGAGGAAAAGTGACGGATTTTTCAGGAACCTATTATTCACCTTACCAGGAAAGGATACTGGCAACGAACGGACTTATCCATGAGGAGATGATCTCCTGGATAAAAGGATAATTTAATTTTATAGAATGGAATCCAGAACGGAAATAGCTTCCCTTGGGGAGTTTGGTTTAATAGCCCACCTCACCCGCAACATAGAATTGCAAAATATTTCATCTGTGCTGGGCGTAGGTGATGATGCTGCAGTAATAGATCATTTTGGAAAGCAGACCGTGGTAAGCACCGATCTGCTGATTGAAGGTGTTCACTTTGACCTGATGTACACCCCGCTCCGCCATCTTGGATATAAAAGTGTGGTGGTAAACCTGAGTGATATCTATGCAATGAATGCCACTCCTACCCAGATCACGCTAAGCATTGGTTTTAGCAACCGGTTCAGCCTGGAAGCGCTCGATGAATTTTATGAAGGAGTATATGCCGCCTGTTCTGCCTATGGGGTTGACCTGATTGGCGGAGACACCAGCTCTTCTCAGAAAGGGTTTGTCATTTCCGTAACCGCTATTGGAGAAGTAGTTGCTGAAAAGATCGTCAGAAGAAGTACCGCCAAACCCAGAGATCTGCTATGCTGCTCCGGAGATCTTGGTGCAGCATACGTAGGTTTATTATTTCTGGAAAGAGAAAAAAAAATATTTATTGAAAGTCCGAAGGTGCAGCCGGATCTGGAAGGAGAAAAATATGTTATCAGCAAATTATTAAAACCGGAAGCACGAAAAGATATAATCGAATTCTTTGAAGAAAATAAAATCGTTCCTACCTCGATGATGGACATCAGTGACGGGCTTAGTTCTGAAATATTACATATCTGCCGCGATAGTAATCTTGGTTGTGTTTTATATGAAGAAAAAATTCCCATCGCTGATGAAATGAAAAGCGCGGCCTATAAATTTGAACTTGACCCTACAGCCTGTGCGTTGAGTGGCGGAGAAGATTACGAATTGCTTTTTACTTTATCGCAGGACGACTATGATAAAATCGTTTTGAACGAACAGATCAGCGTTATAGGCTACATGACAGACGAAAGTGAAGGCACACATATCATCACCAAAGGTGGCACCCGCCATACAATTACCGCACAGGGATGGAACTCCTTTAAATAATTTTCTATCCCTATGAAACAAACAAACTATGCCCTGCTTATTTTGCTGTCAGGCCTGGTTTGTTTTGGCTCTGTACTTTCTTCCTGCAGCGTTTCTAAATACAATAGCGAATACAAATATTCTCCTCAAAAATTACAAAACGATTTTTCCATCTTCCGCGGAGCACTGGAAGAATCACATCCCAGTCTTTATTGGTTTACTCCTAAAAGCAGTATGGATAGCGCGTTTAATGAAGGATATGGTGAGTTGAAAGACTCGTTGACCGAACGGGAATTCCGCACAAAGCTCCTCAGGATTGTATCAGCAATCCGCTGTGGCCATACTTCCGTCAGCTTTTCAAAAAAATATTCAAGGTACCTCGATACAGCAGGCATAGATCTGTTTCCCCTGGCACTGAAAGTATTGAAAGATTCACTCGTGGTTACCGGAAATCTTATCAAAACCGATTCCACCCTCCACCGGGGAACGATCATAACGTCTATCAATAACCGAAGTTCAAAATACCTGATCGATACCTTCTTTAATTACATCACGGGTGATGGTCATTCGATTGCCGGGAAGTATCAGTCCTTAAGCTCTTTTGGAACATTTGGAGTGATGTATAAAAACCTCTATGGTTTCCCGGACTCTTTTACTATTCATTATTTAAATGAGGAAGGTGGAGAGAACGAGGTAATCCTTCCAGTTTTCAAACCCATAAAATTATCACCGGATAAATCAGACAGCCTTAAATCTGAAAAATACACTGCAAAAGAAAGAAGAAATATCTTCTCTTATTCTTCGCGCAGCCTTCAAGTAGATACTACCCTGCATTCCGGATACATGATATTGAATACTTTTGCAGCCGGCAACGGCATCCGGAAGTTTATTAAAAAGTCTTTTAAAAATACAAACAGGCTGAATTTGCAACACCTGGTCATCGATGTTCGTTCCAACGGTGGGGGCGATGCCGGCATTTCAACATTACTTTCACGTTATCTGACAGACCACTCCTTTATTATAGCGGATTCTTTATATGCAAAAAAACGATCTTCCCGATACCGGCGATATATCCGCTGGCAACGGGTGTACTGGCTCATGGCTGCAGTGATCACCCGAAAACACAAAGATGGAAATTTTCATTTTGGATATTTTGAAAGACACCGGTACAAGCCCTTCAGGAGACATCATTTCAAGGGAAACATTTATATTCTTACCGGAGGGAATTCCTTTTCTGCCACTACCTTATTTATTCAGCAATTAAAAGGGCAGTCCAATGTAAAAATAATCGGAGAGGAAACCGGCGGCGGCGCTTATGGAAATACTGCCTGGATGATCCCCGAACTAACGCTTCCCTATACCGGAATCCGTATAGGCATTCCGAAATTCAGGTTTGTAATGAGGCCGGAACTCGTAAAGGAAGCAAGAGGAGTACTGCCTGATGTATTTGTTGCGCCAACAGCAGAAGACATCCGGAAAGGGATAGATGTAAAAGTGGAAGCCGCAAGGCAGATGATCATGAAGGCCAACGGTTATTGATTTCCGATTAAAAAAGGATCCCCATCTTTTAAAAAAGGAAGATTATTTCTGGTTTCGCTTAATTTATTAGTTGGCAAAGCAACCGTAAAAAGCTCTTCTCTGTTCTCCGCTGAGTATAGGATTGTTCCAAGCGGATCAACGATCATAGAATCTCCACTGTAATAAATAGTATTGCCATCGTACCCTGTTCTGTTCACAGCTACAACGTAACATTGGTTTTCAATAGCCCTGGCCTGCAGCAATGTTATCCAGGCGTGCCTGCGCTTTTCCGGCCAATTGGCTACATAGACCAACACATCGTATTCCGGAGCAATTTCTTCCAGATCGGGAACTCCTTTCAAGGGCATTGTTTGCCTTGCCCAAACAGGAAACCGCAGATCATAGCAGATCTGCATATTTAATTTCCATCCCTTTACCGCGGTGATCAGCCTTTTACTTCCGGCCTGGAAATAATGATCCTCCTGCGCATACCCAAATAAATGTCTTTTGTCATAAAATCCATATTCACCTCCGGGCAGCATCCAGATCAGCCGGTTAAAATATTTTTCTTCTTCTTTAATGATGATACTACCGGTGAGGATTATACGTAAAGAAGTGGAGAGACGGCGCATCCATTCTACTGTAACGCCATCCATTTTTTCGGCCAGAGGTCCGGCATTCATGGTAAATCCTGTATTGAACATCTCCGGCAGCACCACTACTTCCATTTTGCCGGTTACAGCCCTTATTTTTTCTTCCAGCATTTTTAAGTTTGCGGCAGGATTTTCCCAATGCAGGCTGCTTTGAACAATCGTTACTAAAAGTGTCCCGGCTGGTTGTTTCATTGTTTTATGGTTAACAGTTGCATGATCAGATCGCGTTCATATCCTTTTTGTAAAAGATAATCAGATATTTTCCGCTTTTTTATCAGCATATTTTTCTCCGTTTTCAATATGCTGCTTTTTTCATCCAGCAACTTATTTAAGGTTTTCAGATACTCTTCCTCGTCAATTTCTTTTAATCCTTTTTTAATACAATATTCACTTACCTGTTTCTGCTTTAATTCATATTTAATTTTAACCTTCCCCCACTGCTTCATCCTGAATTTGCCACCTGCAAATGCCTTTGCAAAACGCTCTTCATTCAGATAGTCCTCTTCTATTAACTGTGACAGTAATTTTTCAACATCCTGTTTCCATAAGCCGTAAGAATATAGCTTTTCTTTTACTTCAGCATGGCTTCGCTCCTGGTATCCGCAATAATATTTGAGCTTGGGAAAAGCTTGTTCGGGTGTTAATCGTTTTTTCTGCAGCATCTTTAATTTTCCTCCAGTCTCGGGATACACCCATATTTATTAATTAATACTGAGTCGTATTCATCCGCTTTTTTAAATAATGAACGCAGCAGTTCGGTACCATTTTCTCTGGTCAGATCCATATCATACCATACTGCGGATAAAACAATATTCTGGCTTACGCAACTTAACGCAAGGCCATCGAGCGTAAAGTTTTCTTCCAGCAAATACCGGTACAGTTCTTTAATGGTTTTTCCTTCCTGCGGCAACTGGCACAAATAAGCATCACCACTCATAAAGTAAGTATCGGTATTGTAACTGATTTGTATTCTGGCCCCGCCTTGCGTGATCAGCCATTTATTAATTCCGTCCCTCGACAGACGGATATCCTTGCCGAGATCCTTTAATATTTCTTCTATAAGTCTTGCTGTACCGCCGGGTGAATGATCTGCTATACCTGTTTCCGGTAATTTAACCCCGGTACCGCAGGAAGGACAATATTTTCCTGCATCCAGGTTAGACGGCAGGATCAGAAATTCACAGTTCGGACATCTTGTAGCCGGTGTACCACGGTAAGGATGATATAAATCCAGCGCAGTGCGCATATAGGAAACAGGTAGTGCAAATCCAAGATTGTCGCCTCCCCTGATAATAAATGTATTTATTCCTATCACCTCGCCCGTGTCTCCCACAAGTGGTCCACCACTATTGCCCGGATTAATAGCGGCATCGGTTTGAATATAGTGCAACCCCTGCCTGATCCTGTTTACTTTCGAGATCACCCCCTGTGTTGCAGTATAATTTAACCCAAAAGGGTGTCCGATCGCAATTACTCTGTCACCGTCTTTAAGAGGTTCGTATTTCCCAAGAGATATTTCTGGAAAAGCAGCGCCGGGAGGAGGCTGTAAAAAAGCCAGATCGTGTTTTTTATCGGTATACCAAACATTTGAAAAGCACCGGGAGAATGACTTCCCTGCAATAGTTACTTCAGCTGCCTTACCAACCACATGCTCATTGGTTACAATAACATCGTATGCCCTGAGATAAAAACCGGTACCCGTGCTTGAGTCAGCTGAAATTTGAATAATTGCCGGTTGAAACGCTTCTATTATTTCCTGAAACTCCATCGTCTTGTATTTAATCAAAAACCAACTGTGCCGTTTCCTGCAGAAATCGCTGGTTAAACCCAATAAGTGTATCAAACCTGAGCCTTTTTGTTCTAAAATTAAGAGCCGGATATTTAGGCTGCCAGAAACTCATCAGGGATTCAATTTTTTCGCTGATCTCCTCCGCATCAAACTGATTGTTCTTTTTATTATAATAAACCGTGGTAAAACCCAGCGCTGAAAAGTATTCGCTGTAATTGACCTGCATAAACAAGCGGAATAGCTCCGTTAATGGCCTTGGCAGACTGTAGGAATACTGACAAAACGCAAACCCATATTCCATCACTTTGTTGGCAATATCCGGAAAATTATTATCCCGGTACCATTCCATGTTCTGCAAAGAAGCAACTATTTTTTCGCTGACGAGTTTAAAATTCTGTGGAGCCACTATTGCAAAAGTATAGCGCGACCGGAACAGCTGGCTAAAGAGCACTTCTTTGTCTTTTTTCAAGAGGGAATTAAAACTTTCAATCATCGGGGGATTGCGCTGCGGAGCTGATTTATCCTCTTTGCCATAATAGGCAGATGCAATTTTTTCCAGCTCGCTTAGCGTTTTTCCCTGCGGGGCCACCAGGTAGTCTATCCGGAACACCAGCGTCAGGAGCATATAAGAAATGCTCCCTGAGAACTTTTCCTGGTCCAGCGCAGATATATGTTCAAGGGTTTCACGTATCCATTTTTCCAGAAAAAGGTATTTGATTTCTTTCTCTCCGGCATCGATCAGATCAATGTGCGCAGTATCGGTTGCTTCCAGCACAGCGAACTCATTGAGCAGCAGATCGTCCTGTTTATCAGATCTTGTTGCTATTTCTTTAAGGCCATAGTACAATTTATTGGGTGAAGCATTGCGCAGAGAGGTGTCGAAATGCATGCAGATCTGATCTTCCAGCAAGGTATACCGGCTATAATAAAGATTAAAATTCATTTCCAGAAGTCTGCGCATTACCGGTATAGCAGGTTCCCGCATCCTGGCCAGAGCTACGCTGGCGCTTATTCTGTGATCATCCATCCTGCCCCGCACCAGTTTCGATCCCTGGTACAATTGAAATTGGAGTACCCCGCCGGTCTTTTCTAACAGTACATTCTGTTGCCCATCATCAGCCAGGTATTCGAAAAAAGCTTCAATGCTTTCGGCATACTTCTGCTCACTGAACAGCGTATCCGCCAGCGTCCATTTCGCAATTTTTTCAATGGATTTATTATTGTCAGAATATCGACCAAACGTAATAGCCGGATCCGTATCCTTTTTTTCCCACCAGCTAAACAATTTATCGAACACCATAGTTGCTCTTTGATACGAATTTATGCTTTTACTAAATCCATAAATTGGCGTTTTTCCCTTAGGTTTGCTGAAACTCAATCAACATTTACTCGCATGAAGTTCATTGTTTCTTCTTCAGCCTTACTTAAACAACTGCAGCAGATTAGTGGCGTGATCAACAGTAATACCGTTCTTCCTATTCTTGAAGATTTTCTTTTTGAGGTAGACAAGAATATACTCAATGTTGTAGCCACAGATCTGGAAACGGTGATGAAAGTTCAGCTTGAAGTGGAAGCGAATGCAAGCGGAAGAGTCTGTATCCCTGCAAAAATTCTGGTGGACTCCCTAAAAAATATTGCCGATCAGCCGCTCACCTTCAGCATAGACAAAAATTTTGGCATCGAGATCACCAGCGACAATGGAAAGTATAAGGTAATGGGCGAGAATCCGGATAATTTCCCCAAGGAACCGGCAGCAGATGACACCACTTCCTTTACCATTACTTCTTCCTCTCTTGTCACCGCGATTAATAAAACTTTATTTGCCGTAAGCAGCGATGATCTGCGGCCAGCAATGACGGGCGTATTTTTTGAAATGTCTAAAACCGGCATTCAATTCGTTGCTACCGATGCACACCGCCTGGTCAGGTATAAAAGAACGGATGTCATTTCCCCTGCTACCGATTCGATGATCGTTCCTAAAAAACCGCTCACGCTGCTTAAATCAGCGATGCCGATGAACCAGGATGAGCTGACCATCAGCTACAATACCAACCATCTTTTTGTAAAGCACGGAACAACCCAAATGAGCTGCCGGCTTATTGATGCCCGTTTTCCGGACTACAAGGTGGTTATTCCTGTCGACAACCCCTACCAGCTTACTGTAAACAAAAATGAGTTTCAGGGTGCTCTGCGCAGAATCAGTATTTTCAGTAATAAAAGCACCAATCAGGTGGTCATCAGTATTACCGGCAGTGAACTAACCCTTGCCGCTCAGGATATTGACTTTTCCTTTGAGGGAACGGAGCGCATGAAATGCCAGTACAACGGCGAAGATCTTCAGATAGCCTTTAATGCGAAGTTTCTTATTGAAATGCTGAATGCAGCCGACAGTGAGGAAGTTACCATAGATCTATCCACCCCTACTAAGGCAGGAATCCTGAAACCGGCATCACAGGATGAAGGCGAAGAACTCCTTATGCTGGTCATGCCCCTTATGCTGAATACCTAAACGTTCGGGTAGTTATTGTTGCTGTTGCTGCATCATCTCCATGTATCTTCTGTACGAGTTGCTGTCGTCTGTGACTTCTTTTTTCGGTTGAGGCGTAAGCACTGCAGCCGCATTATCGTCATACCGGTTGCCGTCTTCATAACTCACTGAAACCCCTACATGGAGCAGGTGACTCGATGTTCCTTTATAGGATCCTTTCACAGGCGAACAATCACTGAAATTTCTACCCACGGCAAGTCTTACATGCAGCTCGTTTGCCAGACAATTATTGGTAGGATCCAGGCCTATCCATCCGTAAAAAGGAATATAGGCTTCTACCCAGGCATGGGTAGCTCCTTCACCACGCATACCATTTTTGTTCGGACAGATATAACCGCTCACATAGCGGGCGGGAATACCCAGCATGCGCAACATCACCAGCAGGATATGGGCAAAATCCTGGCAAACACCAGCCCTTAATTTCCATACTTCCTCCAGCGTTGTTTCAACGGTCGTGATCCCGGTTATATATTTAAAATTATTGTACACATACTCTGATAGATTACGGACTATCTCCAACGGGGTCATCTGATGATCGTACTCATTAACAATAGCCCTCATTTCTTCTTCTGAAGCAAAGCGGTTTACTTTGTAGAAATCAATAAAAGGTACTTCGTTTTTAAGTCCGATCAGATTTTCCCATTGTTCTTCCCGCAGTACGGTATCCAGCGGTTGGTCGCGTGCATAGGTCACCACCTCTACTTTGCTGTCGATAATCAGCTCGGTATGAGGATCCGCCCGCATGAACAGCCCCACTTCATTTCCGTAATAATCGTTGTATTTCTCCATGACAGGATCACCGGTAATCACGAGCTGTTGCTTCACTACTTCCTGATGATTGTCATTGATTGGAAATAAAATTACCTGATTCGCACTGTCACGCACAGGGTTCTGGTAAGAATATTTGGTAACGTGGTGGATTTTAAATCGGGGCATGGATAGAATTATAATAAGTAAGCAAAATAATGTTGGTTAAGCGCATCGGCAATACCGTAGAGATCTTCTTTGATCCTGGATAAATACTGGTCAAGGCCTTGTTTGATAATTGTTTCAGGAGTTGAGTAGCGAACGCGGCTATGCAATTCTCCGATCATAAAATTCAGTTTATTGTACCCATCGGTATTTCTTTCGCTGCGCAGTCGTTCAAAATAACGGTGCAGCCGGTTAATGGAATAGATAATAGAGCGTGGAAAATTTCCGTTAAGCACCACTTCCTCAATCGCCCGCTTGGCTTCTGCCTCATCCTCAAACTCATTTTCCCTGAACCTCAGGGAAAGTATATCGGCCACCTGCAGGGATCTCTCGAGGTATTTTCCAATATTTATAAAAAAGTATCCCTCCCCCCTGATCATGGTCATGTCGGCTGTACCGTAATACACCACGCAGTATCTGGTTAGTGCATCCAGGATCGTTACCGGATCTTCCTTGCGCAGTGCATCGTTAAGGTGTTCGTCTTTTATAGAATGATAAAATTCATTCAGGCATTGCCATAATTCTTTAGAAATATGATCCTGGCCGCTGCGGGCGTTCTCCCTGCCCTTGGTGATCAGGTTGATAAGCGAATTCTTATTTTCTTTATTGCTGATCATATTCTGCAGAACGCTTCTGCTGTTGGAAATATTTCTGGACACAGATTCCTGCGACAAAGCATAATTAACTTTTAGCCTTCTTATGATACCATCACTCCTTTCCATGTAGCGGCTCATCCAATATAAACTATCTGCAACCCTGCTTAACATGCCCTTTTTATTTATTACATTAATACCCAGGTGTCTTTACTGCCACCGCCCTGAGAGGAATTTACTACCAGAGACCCTTCACGAAGCGCTACTCTTGTTAAACCACCCGGCACAATTTCTATCCCTGCGGGCGAACACAAGGCATAAGGCCTGAGGTCTACCCTTCGGGGTACCAGCACTCCGTTCATATAACAGGGAGCGGAAGACAGGTTAATGATCGGCTGAGCGATGAATTGCCTTGGATCGGTCATCACCGCATCAAGATAGTTTTTAATCTCTTCATCGGTACTGGCATTGCCCATCAGCATCCCATAGCCTCCACTTTCATTGGTCTTTTTTATAACCATATCGGTTACATTTTTAAAAACGTACTCCCTTTCGTCCGTATTGCCCAGCTGGTAAGTAGGAACATTTTTCAGTATTGGTTCTTCATTCAGATAATAGCGGATCATCTGCGGCACATAAGTATAGATGGCTTTATCGTCGGCAACACCATTGCCAGCTGCATTCACAATCGCTACATTCCCCTTTCTATAGGCACTCATAATTCCAGAAACGCCCAGTGTGCTTTCGGGCCTGAACACCAGCGGATCAAGGAATTCGTCGTCCACCCTACGGTAAATCACATCTACCTGTTGCAAGCCAAGAGTGGTTTTCATGTACACTTTATGGTTGTCTACCACCAGGTCGCGGCCCTCGACCAGCTCTACGCCCATTAGTCTTGCCAGCGTGGTGTGTTCAAAATAAGCGGAATTGTACATCCCCGGTGTCAGCACTACTATTGTCGGATTACTGGTTTGCCTTGGCGACAGGGATTTCAAATTCCGGTGCAGCAATGCAGGGTATTCCATTACGCTTCGAACCTGATTATTGGGCAAAAGATCGGGAAATATACGTTTAGTGATTTCCCGGTTTTCCAGCATGTAACTTACGCCGCTCGGGGTCCGGAGATTGTCTTCCAGGATATAGAATGATCCGTCATCATTCCGGATCAGGTCGATACCTGCTATGTGAACGTAAATATCATAAGGCACCGGAAAATTATGCATCTCGCGGAGATAGTGCTGGCAGCTGTACACCATACTTATGGGTACCACTTTATCCTTAAGTATAAACTGATTGTGATAAACGTCTTTTAGAAAAAGATTAAGGGCCTTTAAACGCTGGGTGATCCCTTTTTCGATCAGTTGCCACTCAGGAGCGGTAATGATCCGGGGGATAATGTCGAAAGGGAAGATCTTCTCGATTCCTTCTCCGCTATTGTAAACCGTAAAGGTGACCCCCTGGCTCATAAAAAGACGTTTAGCCATCTCTTCCTTTTTATTGAGCTCCTCAACGCTTAGTTGCTGAAGATAACCGAGCACGTTGCGGTATTGCTCCCGCACGTTATTATCCGCGTACATCTCGTCCCAGGTGTTGTTTCCAACACCATATTTATTGAGCAACTCAGCAGCTTTCATAATGTTGGTTTTGGAAAAATCAGTTAGCTGGCATTACCGGTTACCTGCCCTGTAAAGAGGGCTGGCAAAGACGGGTTAGCAATCGGTGCGAATGACGGTCTTCTCCAAATATAAAAAACAAAACGCTAATTTCCGCTGGTGATTGCAGAGACCTTACTTTTGCCTTTTTATATATAGATATGAATATAATAGCAATGATCCCTGCGCGGTACGCCGCTACAAGGTTTCCCGCTAAACTGATGCAGCAGCTGGGCAATAAAACAGTGATCAGGCATACCTACGACAATACAGTTGGAACAGGGTTATTTGCGGATGTGGTTGTGGTCACCGACAGCGATATCATCTACAATGAAATTTCCGGACACGGTGGCAAAGCCATTAAAAGCCTGCGTGAGCATGAAAGCGGCACCGACCGGATAGCAGAGGCAGCCGTTTCGCTGGACGCTGATATTATCCTGAATGTCCAGGGAGATGAACCTTTTATACAAAAAGCCCCTCTCGAAAAATTGCTGTCCGTTTTCAATGACGCCAGCGTTCAGGTGGGATCCCTTATGCAGAAAATAAAAGAACCCCGTTTCATCAACGATGAAAATTATGTAAAAGTGGCGGTGGACCGTAACAGCAACGCTTTATTTTTTAGCAGAAGTGTTATTCCATATCCGAGAAATAAACAAATAGATATCCCTTATTACGAACACATCGGTGTATACGCTTTTAGAAAAAAGGCCCTGCTCGATTTCACCTCCTGGCCGGTAACTCCACTGGAAGCTGCTGAAAAAATCGAATGCCTCCGGTATCTTGAATACGGTATTTCCATAAGAATGGTGCTGACCGATTATATGGGAGTAGAAATTGATACGCCCGAAGATCTTGAAAGAGCATCAGCACTATTATAATTAAACCTTTTAACTTGTTATATGAACAATTCTCTATGGGGCATTGACCTTGGTGGTACTAAAATAGAAGGAGTGATCCTCCGGTCTATGGCAGACCCTACTCCTCTGATTCGTACAAGAGTGGATACGGAAGCCGTTCAGGGCTATCCGCATATTGTACAGCAGATTAAAAAGCTTGTTGACAAAATGGAACAACAATCCGGGTTGAAAGCAGCACATATCGGGTTCGGCACCCCCGGCGTGCTCGATCCGATTTTGCACACTATGAAGAACTGCAATTCCACGCAACTCAACGGCAACCCCTTGAAAAAAGATGTTGAAGACGTTTTGGGAATTCCAATAGAGATCGCCAACGATGCAAACTGTTTTGCCCTTGCCGAAACGAAATGGGGAGTTGTAAAAGAAAAAGCACCCCATGCGCGCATGGTGTATGGCATAATAATGGGCACAGGAGTAGGTGGTGGTATTGTTCTGAATGGAACGGTCTGGAACGGCTGCCATGGAATAGCTGGCGAATGGGGACATAATTTCCTGGATGAATCCGGCGGTGCATGTTATTGCGGAAGGGTAGGCTGTGTTGAAAAAGTACTTTCCGGCCCATCTCTGGAAAACTTCTATGAATCGGTTTCCGGAGAAAAAATTCAACTCAGGGAAATCGTATCGCGCTATGAAAATGGAAAAGACCCACATGCTGATGCCACTATGAAAAGGCTGCTGTATTTTTTCGGTAAAGCTGTTTCGGTGATCACCAATATTCTGGACCCCGATGTCATTGTGATCGGCGGAGGAGTAGGAAATATAGGGCTGCTGTATGAAAAAGGTACCGCAGCACTCAAGGAATTTATTTTTAATAACAGGGTAGATGTACAGATCCTTAAACCCTCGCTTGGCGATAGCGCAGGTGTTTTTGGTGCCGCAGCGCTGGTTGACTTTAAAAACAACATTCAATGATGAAATTCCGGAATTTTAAAATGGTAGATTATGTAGTGTTTGGCAGGGGCTCTTTTGACCAGCTGGACGAAATAATTGAACCAAAACGTACTGGAAGCGCGCCGATGATTTTTCTAATAGATCATTTTTTCAAAGGAAAACCACTGGAAGCAAGGATACCCTTGCAGGGAACCGACAGAATTATCTTCGTAGATGTCACCTCCGAACCGAAAACCACCTATGTCGATACTATTGCGCAGCAGTTAAAAGCGGAATTCGGGACGATAAGTGGTGTTATCGGTATAGGAGGAGGTTCTGCTATGGATCTCGCGAAAGCGGTCGGACTGATGATGACCAATCCGGGATCCTCTGCAGATTACCAGGGCTGGGACCTTGTTAAAAACCCCGGCGTTTACAAAGCAGGTATTCCAACCCTGAGCGGCACGGGTGCCGAGGTGTCCCGCACTACTGTTTTAACCGGGCCAACCCGAAAATTGGGCATGAACTCAGACTTTACCCCATTTGACCAGATCGTCCTTGATCCTGCATTAACTTCCAATGCCCCTCCCGATCAGCGTTTTTATACGGGCATGGATTGTTATATTCATTGCATTGAAAGTCTGACAGGCAGTTTTCTTAATGAATTCAGTAAATCGTACGGAGAAAAAGCGTTGGATCTGTGTAGAAAAATATTTGTTGAAAAAAAGATTTGGGACGATCAAAGCGATGACCAGCTGATGATGGCCTCCTATGCCGGCGGAATGAGCATCGCTTATTCACAGGTTGGAGTGGCGCATGCTGTCAGTTATGGACTGAGTTATTTACTTGGTACCAAACACGGTATTGGTAATTGTATTGTTTTTGATAAGCTCGAAGAATACTACCCGGAAGGCGTTAAAGAATTCAAATTCATGGTGGAAAAAAACAAGGTGGATATTCCGCAGCACATCACAAAGGGATTGTCTGAAAATGACTTTGATAAAATGATCGATGTATCGCTGGGCATGAAACCACTTTGGGAGAATGCGCTTGGAAAAGATTGGGAAAAAATAATGACAAGGGATAAATTAAGAATGCTGTATGATAAATTGTAACCGTTCTTTTTAAATTGTTCTTATGGAGATCAGGCCTGATAAATATCTGAGATTCCTTGGCGTCCCTAATTTTTTTAGTACGGAAAGAACAAAAAAAATTTTATCCGTCAATCCTACTATTGCTCCGATCCGGGAAGAGGCGGGCGAGGTGACCATCCAGGTGTACGATTATAATGCTGAAGGTTTTAATGAATATCAAATTCATAAAATCGCAGACTGTTTTCAATATAAAAATAACAATAAAATTACGTGGATCAATATTGACGGGTTGCGTAAAGCAGATGTGGACATTATCAGCCAGCGGTTTGATATTCATTATCTGATTGTTGAGGATATCCTGAGCATTAATCAGCGGCCAAAAATGGACGAGATCCCCCCGATATTGTA
>JAYUXA010000092.1:0-8352 GCA_043753245.1 Chitinophagaceae bacterium | reverse complement strand
AGAAGTAAAATTTTCATGGGATTTTTTTACAGAATACGAATATGAAAAAACACCATGCTGAGGATGCCTCTGATTTCCAATCAGGTCCATAAAAACATTTCAATACAATCCTGAATGCAATAATTATTCAGCGTGCAACTTGATTAAATCACCCTAAACACTTGTCTGTACCGCATTACAAAAGACTAACATACATACCTAACCATCAGTTGCCACAGAACCACCGTATAAACTACAATAAAACTGCTTTGAGACAGGTTCAAGATATACTAAACTCAGCAAATAAAATTAGACCTTAGCAATAACGCTTACGGAGTTAGGATGTTGGCAATTTTTCCAGTAGTCTGAAATTGATTTTATCATTTGTACAAGCGTCTCAAACCGATTAGGCTTAATAAAGTATCCCTGAACTGAAAGGTTATAAGCTCGGTGTATATGTCCGGCATTGCCAGCAGTTGTCATAAAAATGAAGGGAATCGCCTTTGCCTTTAATGCTTCGTTTTCATAAATCTTTTGTCGCAGTTCAATCCCATCCATTTCCGGCATGTTAATGTCACACAAAATGAAAAAAGGAATATCTTTCATATCACTGATAAAATCGTATGCTTTTTGTCCAGTTTGAAAAACAAGAATATCGTTTTTTAGGCCCAAAATAGCTATAGCTTCTTTTATCATGCTCACATCGTCAATATCATCATCTACCAATATAATTGGGTTGTCCTTCATACTTAAGAAATTAAGGATTTTCAAATACCAAGATCAGGTTTTTTAAGAACCCTGACCCAAACCTTACCAAAAATAACGGTTAAGTCATACAAATTACCCCTCGAAGATAGTCAATAAGTGGTTGAGCCCGCTAGCTATCCTGACGTATACGAGCTGATTTGGCTACTGAACGCTTTCTCCATAGCTCTCCCTCCGGGAATTGAAAAGGAGATCATACAATTGGAGCATCATTAATCATGTTTTCTTTATGTGACGTGTTTAAAAGCAAAATGTTCCTTAAATTCATTGAGAGAAAACCCTCCTAATAGAAGTTTATGCCTAAAAACCCAACCGACTCCGTATCTGATTATTCATTAGTGTCGAAATTGGATACTTTTCAAAAGATTCTAGATCAATCGTTAGACGTCATTTGCACGATCGATAAAAATGGAAGGTTTATTTGGTTGAATCAGGCAAGCGAAAGAATGTGGGGCTATTCGCCTGATGAACTTACAGGCATTGATTTCATGAGCCTGGTCCTTGAGGCCGACCGATATGTAACCCGCCAGGTTGCATCTGCTATAGTTTCAGGAACCGATCATACTAATTTTGAGAACCGTTACATCCACAAAAATGGAAGTGAAATTCCGGTGGTTTGGTCGGCAACGTGGAATAAATCCGAAGAAATCATGTATTGCATAGTACGGGATGCCAGGGAGAAGTTGAAAGCGGAAGGTCTGGTTATACAGCGCGAAAAACTGCTAAGGAATGCAATGAAGATGGCCAGAATGGGTACCTGGGAATATGATGCCGTTGCGAAAAAGACGAGCTGCTCCGACGAGATTTTTGAGATATTCGGCTTGAGTTCGTCTCCAAACAACATTGATCTTTCCGCTTTAATTATGGATTTGGTGCATCCTGATGATATGCCTCTCCTACAAAGTCAATTTGAAAATGTGGATCTCTTAAGCTTAAGTTTTACTCATAGGCTGGTCCGCCCCGACCAGAAAACCATTTATGTTCAACAAACTATCACCAAACAAATTAATCACGTGGGCAAGGTTATTCATATTTCTGGTATTGCCCAGGACATCACGGAACAAATGGTTCATGAACAACATCTGAAGGCGAGTGAAAAAAGATTAAAGGGTCTGGTAGAAAATGGTCACGACCTTATCGCAATCATTGATATTGCTGGAAATTACCTGTATGTTGGAGGGAATGTCCACCATATACTCGGTTATGAACCGGAATATTTTACCGGGAAAAATGCGTTTGATTTCATCCACCCTGATGATGGCCTGAAAGTCTATGAAAAATTACCGGCGATGACCGATAAAAAAATTGTGGACTTTCCTCCATTCAGGTTCAGGGCTGCTAACGGCGAATGGAGATGGATTGAAAGCACGATCACCAACCGCCTGAACGATTCTGATATCAATGGGCTTGTTGTCAACTCCTGGGACATCACTGACAAGAAAGGCGATCAGGATATCATCTCCATGTTGTCCAAAATCGCAGAGCAAACGCCTAACGCTGTTCTAATTACGGATTTAAATGAGAAAATAACCTGGGTGAATCCCGCATTCCAAAAAATTACTGGATACTCTCTGACCGATGCAATGGGAGAAAATCCGGGGAAATTGCTGCAAGGTCCCGACAGCAGCATAGAAACTAAAGCACTGATGAAACAACGGATAGCGCTGCGCATGCCATTTGAAGTCGAAATAATAAACTATTCAAAAGACAAAAGGCCTTACTGGACGAGTATTCAGTGCCAGCCCCAAACTAACGAGTCAGGGGTCGTGAATGGCTTTTTCACTATACAAACGGATATCACCGAGCGTAAGCGCCTTCAGGCGCAACTAAATCAGGAAATTGAGCAGCGTCAAAAGAAAGTAACGGCGGCCATGGTTAAAGCCCAGGAAAAGGAGCGAAATGAAATCGGTAAAGAACTACACGATAACGTTAACCAGGTACTGTCTACCGTTAAGCTATATTTGGGTATTCTAAAGGAACCCTCCTTGCAAAAGGAAGATCTTGTTGATAAATCCATTCATTATTTGCAAGACTGCATCGATGAAATCAGGAAGATATCCAAGCGTTTATCCTGTCCTACCGGTGAACTAAATTTAGAAGAGGCCATCAAAGAACTGATAGACTCGATTGCCGTCGCTGCCACAATAAATTTTGAATATTACCCTCAAAACTTAATTGACTGTAAGCCGCATGACGACATTAAGTTGGCTATTTACAGGATTGTCCAGGAACATCTGACTAATATCCTTAAGCATGCCAATGCTGACCAGGTTATTATTTCGCTCCGATGCCAGTCAGACATCATCCAGCTGCATGTTGTTGACAATGGGCAAGGCTTTGATGTAGGTAAGAAAAGGAAAGGAATCGGTCTCTCCAATATATACAACAGGGCGCAGGCTGTTGGCGGTCAGATTGAAATTAACAGCACTGTTGGAGAAGGATGTTTGTTGATGGGAAAGTTTCCCCTACGCGAATACTCGAAACAAGTTAATACTGCCAGCTAAGTTTTCGCAGGATAGGATGGTAGGAATGCAGGAGTGTCTGCAAGCACGCGTTAAATTGACCACCCATTAGCGGTA
Organism: Chitinophagaceae bacterium; assembly: GCA_043753245.1. Taxonomy (GTDB): domain Bacteria; phylum Bacteroidota; class Bacteroidia; order Chitinophagales; family Chitinophagaceae; genus Flavitalea. The sequence goes on along the minus strand of JAYUXA010000092.1, from coordinate 5,029 downwards.
AACAGATGACATCAGTGATTGAAGATTATTATTCTGTATGCTCAATGCAGGATTTAGAAATAACACACGTATGCTGTGGGGTACATAATGCAGGGATCATCCCGGAGCAACGTAGCAACTCTGTTTAATTGTTCGGAATTTTGCCAGTGATGGGAAAAAAAGGACGATTCGCAATGATCAGTCGTAACCAATTTATAATCAAATAGTTGTTAGGAGTGAAGGTTTAAACCTCTAGTCCATTCCAAATTTCTATCTTAAAAATCCGAGTTACCTGCTAATTATTATACGGTCATGATTTCTTTTTCTTTTGTGGTCAGGTGTTTGTCCACCATAATAATATACCTGTCTGTAAGTTCCTGAACACTGGCTTCAGTATCCTTCCCGGAATCTTCACTAAGTCCGTTTTTTTGTAATTTCTTGATTTGTTCCATTGCTTCTCTTCGGATGTTACGGATAGCGATCTTGGAATTTTCTCCTTCTCCAAGTGCTCTTTTTACCAGTTCCTTTCTTCTTTCCTCTGTTAGCGGGGGCATAAATAACCGGATTATATTGCCGTCATTCTGGGGATTGATCCCGATATTAGCAGCGATAATCGCCCTTTCAATCAGCTGCAGCATGCTTTTTTCCCAGGGCTGAATGGTAAGCGTCCGGGCATCTGTCACAGAAATATTACCAACCTGACTGATAGGTACGGCGTTACCGTAATAATCTACCATTATTCCATCAACAATATTAGGGGTTGCTTTTCCTGCTCTGACCCTCAGTAATTCGTTCTCCAGGTGTTCAATCGCTTTCTTCATTGAATCGTGCGATTCCTCAATGATCATGCTTAATTCTTCTGACATAAGGTGTTTATTAATCGGTGCAAACCTACGTCAAATTACTTCAGTTATTCTGCTTGAGGATAATGTCTTTTGTGAGTGGCAGAATCTTGTGTTTGCCCCTCGTTGTAGTAGTGGTACGGGCTACAAACAGCCGGGGCTCCCGGTTGAAGTATAGCACTCCAATACCGGTAAAGAATAAGGTTATCCCACCAGCAATGATCCAGGTACATCCTACGCCTCTGATCGTGTAGGCCAGGACGATAAATGCTATATTAAAGCAAGCAAGGGTGAGCGTAATCCTGTTGTGCGACCATCCCCTGTCCATCATCAGGTGATGGATATGGTTTCTGTCGGGACTGAACGGAGATCTTCTGTGAAACATCCTGATGGCAAAAACTCTAAGGGTATCCAGCAGCGGGATCAGCAGTATGGTAAAGCCTATTGCCGGAGCAGCAGCCATAGGAAAAGAAGCTCCGGGTCCGGCACTGGTATTTATAAATTTGATCACGAGAATGGCATTGACCAAACCAATCAGCATGGAACCGGTGTCCCCCATGAATACTTTTGCAGGGTGAAAATTAAAGATTAGAAACGCGATCAGACTGCCTGCCAGAGAAAAGGCAAGCACAGCGTATGGAATAATGCCCGCTTTTAGAAAATACAATCCAAAAACAGAGGCGGCGATAAGACCCAGCGTTCCGGCAAGGCCATCTATTCCGTCGATCAGATTAAATGAATTAATAATAACCAGCACCGTAAAGTAAGTCAGCAGAAGGCTGAACATTCCCGGAAGTTCCTGCACGCCCAGGAATCCGTTCATACTGGTGATCTGGATACCACCTTTGTAAATGATGAGAAATGCAGCGATGACCTGGCCGATAAACTTCTTAATGGGGGAAATAACAAGAATATCATCCTTCATTCCAAGGAAAAACATAACCAGGGCCGCAGCAAAAAAATATTGAAATTCCGGAAAAAGATTCAGATGTATACAAATCAGACATGCCAGCATAAACCCTGCGAATATGCCAATACCTCCCAGAGAAGGGATATGTGCCTGGTGAATTTTACGCTCATCCGGAATGTCGAAAAGCTTCTTTGTTTCAGCAACTGTTATAATTGCAGGTATGGCCAGATAAGCAATAGTAAAAGAAACGGCCATCGAAAGCAGCACATCAAACATCCGTCCGTATTTTGATTAACAATGGTAAGGTTTGCTAAGCTGCAAATTAACTGCTGCACTTCTCATAAACAACTATTTGGACCATTACTTTAAGTTGACAGTATAAAAACAGTATTAGCGCGGAATTATTGTTTAAACACCCGATTTTACTCCGGATCGATCCATGCACCACTTTCCTTGAGCAGATTAACCAGCTCTTCTACTGCAATCTCGCTGTTTACAGAACGTTTCACCACTTCCCTGCCCCTGTATAAGGTAATTTTCCCCGGTCCGCTGCCTACATAACCGAAATCAGCATCGGCCATTTCTCCAGGTCCGTTTACGATACATCCCATAATGGCGATCTTCACACCTTTCAAATGATGCGTGACCGAGCGGATTTTTGCCGTGGTCTCCTGCAAATCAAATAATGTTCTTCCACAGGACGGGCAGGAAATGTATTCTGTTTTGCTGATCCTTGTTCGCGTTGCCTGAAGAATGGAAAAAGAGGTATTATTAATAAACTGGTAATTGCTTTTCGTTTCCAGATAAGTACGCCCGCTCACTTTTGGATTTACAATCCGCCCTGGACTATTCATGAGCCAGATACCATCGCCCATCCCATCTAAAAATAATGCCCCGGCCTCCGTTGAAAAATGAATCAGCTGGGCATCAATTGTGGTATCACTGCTTTTTACACAAATGATGACCGGACACTTGATCCCGGCATCCATAAGGGCAGTGATAAAGGTTCGAACGGACAGCATAGGCATCGGCGCAGTAGAAGAAACACAAAGCACAATATCTTTTTTGTTTTTAATCGTTTCCACAATATTCCAGGCTTCAGGAGCGTCGGTATCTACACGGATATAACAGATATGATTAAATGCAGATGGAGTGTGTAAGTATTCCTGTACTCCTACTATGGGAATATATTTATTTTTATCGGGAACCTGCAACCAGGTTTTGTACGTACACAAAACCTGCAGCGTGCCCGGCAAAGAAAAATCAAGTATTTTATCACCTGTATAGATAAGGTCTGCTGCGCCATCGCCGATATTCCATTTATCCACCGCGGGATCGTATTTATATCCAATTGCCTGAAGATCGTTTTGGGTAATGGTGAGGGAATGTATAAAATCCGCCACTACTACGGGCACATGACTGCTGCCGGTATTTAAGACATTATACGTACTTCTTCTCCGGTATTCGAAAGGTGAATACGGAAGCGGAAGATTCCGTTCTTTGCCTGGTGGTTGATTGGCAACAATCGAATAACGACTAACAATATCCTTACATACCGGTATTTCAAATTCAGGATCCTCCGTAAGCGAAACACGGATCGTATCTCCAATTCCTTCTTCCATTAATGTTCCGATACCTATAGCTGATTTGATGCGGCCATCTTCTCCGTCACCGGCTTCCGTTACACCCAGATGCAAGGGATAAACAGCGCCAAACTCGTTAGACATGGTTTTAACAAGCAGCCGGTAAGCCTGCACCATTACGAGCGGATTACTCGACTTCATGCTCAGCACGATATTATGATAGTTCTCCTCCCGGGATATTCTTAAAAACTCCATGGCACTTTCCACCATGCCCATTGCAGTGTCTCCATACCGGCTCATAATTCTGTCGCTGAGAGAGCCATGGTTCGTACCAATACGCATAGCGGTTCCGTATTCTTTACAGATCATTACCAGTGGAGTGAACCGTTCACGGATCCGGTCTATCTCTTCATGGTATTGCAGATCCGTATAATCGATGAATTCGAATTTCTTCTTATCCACATAGTTACCCGGATTGACACGTACTTTTTCAACTATCCGCGCAGCAATTTCCGCCGCATTTGGAGTAAAGTGTATGTCGGCTACCAGCGGAGTATTGTATCCTCTTTTGCGCAACCCGTTTTTAATCAATAGCAGATTTTCTGCTTCTTTTTTACTTGGTGCGGTAATACGTACCAACTCAGCTCCTGCTTCAATACACCGGATCGTTTGTTCAATGGTTGCATTCGTGTTCATCGTATCTGTAGTAGTCATCGTTTGCACGCGAACAGGATGCAGGTTACCCAGCAGCAGGTCGCCAACTTTAACTTCCAGTGTTTTAATACGATGGTATAGCGTGTTCTTTTCCAATGAATTTTTTTTTAATTACCAGTCTTTTTCAGGCTTTGTTACTCCTCTTGCCCTGTTGCGAAGCATTTTCTGCTGCACCTGCTGTTCGCGCTGCTCCAGCGCTTTAAGCAATTGATCCACCTGTTTTTTAGTCAGGCTGCCGGGAGCAGGTGGCGGCTGCTCATTTTGTTTTTGTTTATTATTTTTCTCCTGTTCCTGCCTTTCTTTTTCCGGCTGCTGCTTCTTTTTTATTTCCAGCAATGCTTTCTGAAGATTGATGCGTGCATCACTGTCGTTGGGATCAAGGAGCAATGCATTTTTGTATGCTTCAATACTTTCTTCGAGTTTGCTTTGCTGTGAAAGCGTTACTCCTTTATTATAAAAAGCTTTCTGACGCATGCCGGCGGCCGTGTTCTCCTCCGTTAATAATTTATCGAAAAATCTGGATGCATCCTCAAATTTTTCATTTCTGAAATACGTGTCGCCAATATTATAATTCAATACCGGATCATCTGCATTTTCCTTCAGCGACTGTTGATATTCGGAAAGTGCCTCCGGGAATTTCTTTTCTTTATAGAGCTGATTGGCTTTCCTGGTGTGCATATCGGACTGAGCATGGCAGGTAATCGCTGACAGACAAAGCGATATGATGAGTTCCGCCTTCATATTTTCTTATATTTTCTTTCCAGCCATAAAAACTCTGCTAAAAGAAACAACAGGGCAGCACCGGCAAACCATGGAAAATAATTAATATAATCCTTGAATGCGGCATCTTCCAGGGTTGTTTCCTGAATAGTGGAAAGTTTGGAAACAATTGCTGCTGCCGCCTCATTTACGTCATCCGGATTTACATATATTCCCTTGGTGGAAGCAGCAAATTGCCTGAGCGGCGCTTCATTTAATTTTGAAAGCACGGTATTTCCATA
>JAYUXA010000091.1:0-18660 GCA_043753245.1 Chitinophagaceae bacterium | reverse complement strand
GGATTTTTTTCACTTAAGCAAAAATACGTTCAAAATGCGGTAACCGAAAGCACCGGCGATTATTTAACAAGTCCGTAATTAATTAATAAAGCTCCAGTAAATACCCAGCCGTATCTGAAGCCCTGGATACGGATAATCGGGCGAAACAATATTGTTTTTGATAAATTTTGTTTTGGAAAGGTCAAACGAATTCAGATTCTCCGCCCGGAGATAGGCGGTAAACGTTTTTATTCTAAAATGAAGGTAGGCGGCTATTTCAGGTAGCTCCAGTTTCACGTTTTGAACATCCTGATAAAAGAACTGACCGGTAAGAGGTGAATAAATATCTGCTTTATACTGGGTATAATACCTGAGCTCTATTCCAAAACTAGTCAGTAAATTCTTAAATCCGAGGTTTCCGTCGTAACCGATCTGGTTGCGGTTAAGTACCAGAGGAACATTTACCGGAGCGATGCCGGCAATTTTCTGTACTACCACCCAGGTACGCCAGTTCCATTTTCCCCCAATTTTGAATTGTTTATATGCGCTCAGCTGCAACAGATTAAATAAGGTGGCAAATTGATCGGGCTGTGAAAAACTTTTGTAATACGTGTAATTGCTCAGCAGCGTATACTGACCGGTAAGTTTAATTTTTAACCTTGGCAACTCCACCGATCCGGAGAGCTCCGTATTGTTTTCCTTTTTAAAATCTTTATCTTTCCCCAGATAAAAGCTGCTTAAACTGTCGTAATTAAAAGAGGGTGTACGATTTACATTGGAAAAACCCAGTTCGAGATAGCCAATTTTCTTACTAATAAGTCGTCTAAGGTTAATATGTGCATTATAATCACCTGCATTTAATCCATTTACGTAAAAATTACCGAATGCTTCGATATCCCATTTTTGGTTACGGGTTTTATTGCGGTATTCGCCATGAAGGAAAAAATTGTAATATTTTTTGGAGACCCTGCCACTATCAAAACTTCCTGATAAAGTTTGCAGGGTAGCGCCAGCCTTAAAAAACTGCTGTGAATTTTTGGCATCCGGAAACTGGTAAATTGAAAAGTCATTGATCAGTTCTTTCCAGAAATCCTGGGTAAAATAATGCCCTGGAGTGTCAATATTGTAATTAGCCTTATAAAATAAACTGTCGGGGCTGGGGTCAGTAAACCGGTATTTATAGGTTTTAAAATTTAAGGTATGTTCCAGCCTCAGCCGGGGGTAGAACAACTGGGTTACAGTAGAATCGTTTACGATTATAGAATCTTTTTGTCCGATATCATATTGTTGCCTCAGCATATAGCTGGCATTGGTGTACCGCGTTCCTGTAAGAATATCGCTGGAAAAGAAATTTCTGCTTGCTGCAACATTACCCCCCAGTTGTGTGGGTATGGCCGATCTGTTATCGAAGCCTATGCTGTCCAGATAATTAGGGGTTTTTTTGATTCCTCCGTTATCGCCGGATTGTAATTTGTTGCCGGTAACCACAATAAAATTCTGGTACCGCTTATTTTTAGACTGATACCAGGATCCCAGACGGTAATTATTATGGTTGGTATTCTGATTCTGGAAAAATCCCGGAGCATTAATAAGGCGGTATTCAATAGAAACATTCCAGTTTGGCCGGATATTTTGTGTATGCTGGAACCGGATAAGCTGCTCCAGGCCACTGCCCAGCTGATAGTTTAATTCGGTGTAAGGACGGGTGGTATTAAAAAAACGGGTGTCATAATCCTTAAAATTATAAACATCGTAGCCATGAAATCCGGGATCCCATCCGGATGACATCCTTTGCTGAAAAACAAAACTATGTGTTGGGTTGCCGACGTTGCCCAAATGAAAGTGCGTCCACGGAACGGGAAACTTTTTAGTAAAATCGGTGATGGATGAATCGAATCGTTGCATTCTGCTGGAATCGAGGTAACGAAAGATAATCGTAATCGAATCCTGCAATGGATCCCGGCGCTGAAGGCTGTCCTTTCCTGTACCGCCCAATCCGCTTCCTGGTCTCGGAATTCTTTTCATCAGGCTGCTTTGTCCGAATGATCGGGTTGAAAAGCCTGTAACAGCCAGCAAAATAAAAAGGATATACGATGATTTCACCATGCAGAGTTACAAATTGGCAACAAGTTGCTTAAAAATGGAAGTAAGTAACGGCTCCGCATCTTGTGCAGCAGCAAGCACTTCTTCATGAGTGATCCTATTTTCATCCTGGCGTATACCCATGTCTGTTATAATACTAATGGCAAACACCGGCAGTCCCATATGTGCTGCCACAATAGCCTCCTGTACAGTGCTCATTCCTACGGCATCTGCACCCAGCAGTTTTATCATCCGGTATTCGGCGTGTGTTTCAAATGTTGGTCCGGTTACACCAAAATAAATGCCTTCCTTCAGCGGAATATTTAATTTTTTCCCTATAGATCTGGCTTTTTTTATTAAATCTTTGTTGTATGGTTCGCTCATATCCGGAAACCGCAGGCCAAGTGTATCCTCATTTTTTCCAATCAGCGGATTAACGACAGCCATACTGATATGATCTGTGATAATCATCAGATCGCCTACTTTGAAGTCTGCATGGACCCCTCCTGCCGCGTTAGACAACAACAACGTTTCGATGCCCAGTAATTTCATCACCCGTATAGGAAAAATCACTTCGGATGGGGAATACCCTTCATAATAATGAAAACGGCCGGCCATAGCGACCACTTTTTTGCCACCGAGTTGCCCGAAAACGAGTTTTCCTTCATGGCCTTCTACTGTGGATACCGGAAAATTAGGAATATCCTGGTATCTGACAGAGGCTTCTATCTCCATCTCGCTTAAAAAGTTTCCAAGTCCGCTTCCAAGCACGATGCCAACCTTAGGTACTGCTGGATATTTATTTTTAATAAAAGCTACTGTTTCCTGCAGCTTATCGGGAAGAGAAGACATATCTGCAAATATAGGCACTACGCCCTAAGTAGATTAAAAAAGCAGCCATTCATCTTTTTTTAACGATCCATAAATCCTGCCCCCCCGCCTTGTTACTATTGGTTGCACCATCCGAATATTCCATCAGTTCAAAACAAGATCCCATTTGTTGTTTAAAGTGCTCTGCCTCGTTGTAGGTGGTCATCAGCCGATGTCCCTTTTTATAAAATTCCCGGGTATAACTTCCTGTATTGTTAAATTGTTTCCTTTCAAATGGAAGCATCTGAGAGCAATACCCCTTTCCATGAGTGGTGAATATAAATAGCCCTCCCTTTTTAAGCACCCGGGCTATTTCTTCCATCCATTTAAGCTGAGAGGTCTGATGGATGTGCGTAAATACGGAGATACCGTATACCAGATCAAATTTTTCATCTTCATACCCTGCCGGAGGCTCATGACCGGAAATAGAAAATACAATACCCTTAATATTTTCACTATTCCATTTTATCATTTTGGAATTGACATCACACCCGAATAGTTCAGCATTTTTTCCTGCATATTTCGGTAGATGCGCAATAATTCTCCCAACACCACACCCCCATTCCAGGATTGTTTGCAGGGGAACAGGATAATATTTACGAGCCCAGGAAAGAATTTCTTCCGCTGAAGCCTGGCCGTCGATACAATAATCACGATAATTAAGCTGATAGGTTTCATACAGGAAATAATCCGGAGGAAGGAGTTGTTTGCATGACTTTTTAAATCTTTCGTTTCTTTTATAAAATTTTACTTTATTGTAGTAATAAACCAGGTTATCCAGAACATTGGACAATCCTGATGCATAAAAAAGATGCTTGGTATATGCTTTCATGTGCTTCATGATCAACTATAGAATTATGCTCTATATTAAGCACAATTATACAGGTTCTGTCATTTAAGGGCTTGAAATCTGTCGGGATGAGAAAAGAAAGGATCCTGGGATATGGCCTGCAGTATAATTTTATTACCTTCACGCCTATGAATAATCAGGAAAATATTTCCTTGCAGGTCTCTTCGGAAGTAGGGCGCCTCAGACGGTTATTGATTCACAGCCCGGACAGTGGGCTGGGTAAAGTAGTACCTTCCAAAGCACAGGATTGGCTTTTTGAAGACATTGTCCATCTTGATACCATCCGCAGAAAAGAATATGATTTTTATATAAAAGTACTTTTGTATTTTCTTGACCCGGAAAAAATAAAAGGCAAACTTGCTGCGGTAGACGCACCAATCAATAAAAGAAATTTTTATAAACCAGGTCACAATGATTTTTTCCGCTCCGGTAATGTAGTTGAAATTCAGTGGCTGTTAGCAGGAATACTGGGCGACCGCGAGATAAAAATCAAGCTGGTAGCTTCGATCTGTGCCATTGAAAACTGTTCTTACGAAACCCAGCAGCGACTGCAGGAATTTTCTCCGGAAGATCTGGCCCGGACATTTATCACCGGATCTCCCGACGATGAACACATGCTCTTTCCACCCATTCCAAATTTTATTTTCACCCGCGACATCGGCATTGTCATTAACCAGTTTGTATTGCTTAATAAACCAGCGCGCAAAGCCAGGATAAGAGAAGCACTCCTGATGAAATATATATTCTTTAACCACCCGCTGTTTAAAGATTACCAGCAGAATATTATTGAACTGCCGGACACCTTTCACCACTTTTTATTACCTAAAGACGGTGATGATAAACGAGTAACCCTTGAAGGCGGCGATGTTATGGTGGTAACCAAAGATCACCTGCTGATTGGTGTAAGTGAACGAACCTCTATGGAAGCGGCGCACCAGGCCATCAATATTCTTTTTGAAAAGAATGTGGTAAAAAAAATTACTATTATCCGCATTCCAAAAAAAAGGGATTACATGCATATAGACACTGTATTTACGCAGATTAAAAAGAATGTATGGGTAATGTTGGGAATATTTTCGAAAAAATCTATGAAACATGAAAATGCGGACCCTGTGCAAAAGATTCTCGAAGGCAATACTAAAAAAGACGAACGCCTGAAAATTATTCAGTTCCGGAAAAAAGACATCGACAATCCAAAATATTTTGATAACCTGGAAGACTTACTGACAGAGATCAGTGAGCACGATCTGGGCAGTAAGGAAAAGATCTGTTTTATTTATTCCGGCAACAATGAATTTCCATTTGATGCCCGCGAGCAATGGACCGATTCGTGCAACCTGCTGGCGCTGAAAGAAGGGGTAATTCTGGGATACGACCGCAATGATAAAACCGTAGAAGCTTTTAAAAAGAATGGATTCTCTGTTATAGAAGCAGAGGAATTAATCCGTGGACTTGAAAATGAAAGTTTGGATACCGAAACACTTGAAAATACGTTGATCCTGATGCCCTCAGCAGAATTATCCAGAGCACGTGGAGGGTTTCATTGTATGAGCATGCCTCTGCTAAGAGATACACTCAGTTAAGCTTTTGCCATGCACACTACTTCGCAAATTTTAATGATCAGGCCGGTAAGTTTTACCTACAATACAGAAACGGCTGTTAATAATGCCTTTCAGCAATCCGGACGTGAAATCAATGCGCAGCAGTATGCGTTGAAAGAATTTGATTTCTTTGTTTCCATGCTTCGGAAAAACAATATAGACGTGCTGGTAATTAATGATACGGCTGAGCCGAACACACCAGATTCTATATTTCCAAACAACTGGATATCGTTTCACGCAGACGGAACGGTAGTCCTCTATCCGATGTATGCCGGAAACCGGCGCCTGGAGCGAAAACCCCTGGTACTAGCGGAAATCCGTAAAAAATTTATGGTACGTACTGTTCTCGATTTAAGTCTGTTTGAGGAACAGCATCAATTTCTCGAAGGAACCGGCAGCCTGGTGCTGGACAGGGATAAAAATATCGCTTACGCCTGTTTGTCACCCCGCACCAATGAAAAACTGGTATTGCAGTTTTGCAAAGATTTATTTTTTCACGCAGTAATTTTTGAAGCAAGGGATAGCCTGGGAAATGCCATATATCATACTAATGTGCTGATGTGCGTAGCAGATAAATATGTGGTCATCTGCCTGGAAGCGATCACTGACCCCGATCAGCAGGAACGCATCATTCAGACCATTAAAAATTCAGGTAAAGAATTAATCGCTATCACTTTATCCCAGATGAATCATTTTGCCGGAAATATGCTGCAGGTGAATACCGTCACTGGAAAAAAACTGCTGGTGATGTCTGCTCAGGCCTATGAATCGTTGAATAGTTCACAGATCACCCGCTTGCTGTCGTACAACGAACTTATTTACGCCCCGCTGAACACCATCGAAACGAATGGAGGAGGAAGTGCACGGTGTATGATGGCGGAAATACATCTTCCTATTCAAAAATAAACATGGCTTTGAGTCCCTCCTCAAAACTCAACGGCTGGTATCCCAGTTCTTTTTTTGCCCTGGAAATATCAAAGCCCGTTTTCGGCGGCCGCATGGCAGGTTGTTTAATATCCGGTGATGCCGCTTTAGAGATGAGCTCTACGGGCAGACCAAAAAATCTGGCAGTATCCACCGCCATTTCATAAGGAGTCATTTGTTGCTCTCCTGACAAATGAAATATACCGGTGGCATTTTTTTCGATAATCAGAATAATACCTGCGGCAAGGTCGTAAACAAACGTTGGCGTGCGCCACTGGTCTGTAACCATTTTGATAGGGACACCTGATTGCAGGCTGTTTTTTACCCAGCTGACAATATTTGTTCTTCCGGTAGAGGGAATTACTCCATAAACCAGAATGGTTCTGGCAATAGCCCATTGCAGTCCGGATTCTTCCACCGCTTTTTCTGCCACCCATTTTGTACTTCCGTAATAATTTACAGGTCCGGGTATATCTTCTTCTTTATAAGGACCCGACTCGCCGTCAAATATAAAATCGGTGGACACATAAACAATTTTCGCTTTTATTTCCTTCGCAGCTTCAATAATAAACCGGGTTGCAGTAACATTAATGGTATAACATTCCGCTTTATTTAATTCACATTCATCTACGGCAGTCATTGCAGCAGCATGAACAATAAGATCCGGTTTTTCACGAAGAATAAATCCCTCTACTTCAGGGCCATCGGTAATATCCAATTCCGTGTACGAATACCCTTCCAGGGCAGCTACGATCAGCCTGCCTGGTCCACGTCCTGTAGCTGCAACCTCGTATTTTTTTTCGAGCAATTGTTTTATAAGACTCTGACCTAATAATCCATTTGCGCCTGTGACAAGTATTTTCATTAATTATTTTTTATTCTCCGTTTTATTCTCCTGCTTCCACCCCAATCCCATATTGTATAAAATGAACGCATACAGATCTGCGTTCAGGTCGATGTATTTCATCATGTTGCTGGAGCCGTGTCCGGAATTGGTTTCAATACGTACAAGAACGGGATTTCTTCCTTTATATCTATCCTGTAAAGTGGCGATATATTTAAAGGAATGAGCCGGCACAACCCTGTCATCATGATCTCCCGTAATTACCAGCGTAGCCGGATAATTTATACCAGTTTTAATATTATGGAGGGGTGAATAGGCATACAGGTATGTAAACTCTTTTTCATTTTCACTGCTTCCATATTCAGCTTTCCAGTTCCAACCGATAGTAAAGGAATGAAAGCGCAGCATATCCATTACACCTACTTCCGGAATAGCCACCCTGAATAAATCAGGCCGCTGATTGATCACCGCCCCAACCAGTGTACCTCCGTTTGAACCGCCCCTTATAGCAAGTAATTCGGGTGAAGTATATTTTTGAGCAATTAAATATTCAGCGGCGGCAATAAAATCATCAAAAACATTTTGTTTGTTCCCGAACATTCCTGCTTCATGCCACTTTTCTCCGTATTCTCCTCCACCTCTAAGGTTAGCAACTGCATAAATACCATCCTGCTCCAGCCATGAAATCAATCCTGCGCTGAACCCGGGACCGAGCGTTACGTTAAATCCTCCATATCCATATAACAATGCCGGGTTTGTGCCATCCTTTTTCAGACCTTTTTTGTGCACGATAAACACTGGTATTCTGGTGCCGTCCCTGCTGGTGTAAAATTCCTGCTTCGTTACATAATTGCCGGGATTAAAATCGATCTCCGGTTTTTTAAAAAGATAACTTTTTCCTGTAGAGACCTCATACCTGAAAATACTCATTGGAAAATTGAAAGAGGTGTACGAATAAAAAACAAATTGGTCTTTTATATTGCCCTCAAAACCGTCTGTACTTCCGGGGCCTGGCAGATCCACTTCTCCGGTTTGCTTTCCGGAATCGGTATACACCTGCACTTTTGAGGTGACATCCTTCAGATATCTTATGAATAATTTTCCGGCAGCGTACGTTACACCTTCTACAGGATATTTTGTTTCAGCAATTATTGTTTTCCAGTTTTCTTTTTGCGGCGCATCGGGATCAACCAGCACTATCTTTGAATTGGGTGCATCCTCATTTGTGCGGATCAGGAACCTATTCGTTTCTGTAACATTAATGATCTCATAGATAAACTTACCAACTCCCTGTACTATTGGCCTGAACGTTTTATCCTTAGCATCAAGATCGCTAAACAATAATGCATTGCCATCAAAACCTTTTCCACGGTCAGTGACGTTAATAAATAAAAACCGTTCGTCTTCATTCAGAAAAGTGACATGAAAGCGTTGAAGGTTGGCGGTATCCTGGTAGATAAGCTGATCTTCAGACTGTCTTGTGCCTACCTTATGATACCAGATCTGGTGATCTTCATTTTTAGAAGAAAGTTCATTTCCTGCTTTAGGTTCGGGATAGCGGCTGTAATAAAAGCCATTATTTTTCCAGCAGGGGTAAGAGAATTTTACCCAGGCTATGGAATCTGGAAGATATGTTTTGGTATCCAGCTCCATTATAGAATAGGTACTCCAGTCCGATCCGCCTGTTGATTTTCCCACTGTTGCATACTTTCCATTTTTTGAAACTGTAAAGTTGGATAATTGGGTGGTACCGTCCGTTGAAAACGTATTTGGGTCTATAACCAGTTCTGGTTTACCATCCAGTCCCTTTTGACGGTAAAGGACGGACTGGTTCTGCAAGCCGTTATTTTTGTGGTAATAATAATATCCGTTGTTCACCTGCGGCACGGTATACCGTGTGTAATTGTACACGTCCGACAATCTTTTTTTTATTTGTTCCCGGAAAGGAATAGTATTTAAATAGGTATCGGTAACCTTATTTTGCTGCAATACCCACTGTTTAGTAGAATCACTATTGTCATCTTCCAGCCAGCGGTAGGGGTCGGCAACCACCTGTCCATGATAAGTATCTGTCTGGCTGCCTTTTTTTGTTTCCGGGTAATGAATCTGCGCATTTAAATTGAATACCATAAGCACAGGGATATATATAGATAAGCTGATTTTAACCACGTATCGCTATTTAGACCGGCAAATTAACAAATTTAAGCACTGGTCAGATACTTATGGCTTATCAAAACAAAACCTTATTTTTGCGCCTCATTACCTGAAGCGATAAATTTGATTCAACGAGTCGCAGCCAATCATTAAAAAATATTAAGAAATCCAACTGTTTTTGATTCATGGCAAAGAAGGTTACCAAAATTGGAGTAATGACATCTGGAGGGGACTCCCCCGGAATGAATGCCGCCACCAGAGCGGTTGTAAGAACCGCAATTTATAATGGTCTGGAAGCATACGGCATCATGCGCGGGTTTTCCGGCATGATTGATAACGATATTGTCCCTATGCACTCCCGCAGTGTAGCAAATATTATTCAAAGAGGCGGAACAATCCTTAAAACAGCCAGGTGCAAAGAATTTTTACTTCCTGAAGGAAGAAAAAAAGCCTATGACAACCTTATTAAATTGGGAATCAACGGTCTGATCGTCATAGGTGGAGACGGTTCATTCAAAGGTGCAGATATTTTTAGCCGTGAATACGATATTCCCTGCATAGGCATACCTGGAACCATCGATAAAGATATTGCCGGCACCGATTTTACGATAGGGTTCGACACTGCAGTAAATACTGCAGTAGAAGCTATAGATAAGATCAGGGACACTGCCGATGCGCATGACCGTTTATTTATTATCGAAGTAATGGGCCGTGATGCAGGCTACATCGCCCTGCACAGCGGTATTGCAACGGGTGCGGAAAGTATTCTCATCCCTGAAAGAAAGACTGATATTGAAGAGATGGTTAATTCCCTTCAGGAAAAAGAAAAAAGAAAAAAACTGGTCAACCTGATCGTTGTAGCCGAAGGTGATGGCGCAGGTGGTGGAAATGAAGTGGCAAAGATCATTAAAGAACATCTCCCAAATGCCGACGTCCGGGTATGCATACTCGGACATATTCAGCGCGGAGGCTCTCCGTCCTGCCTGGACAGACTTATCGCCAGCCGTATGGGGTATGCTGCAGTAGAATGCCTGATCGATGGCCGTAATAATGTAATGGTCGGCATCCTTAATAATAAAATACATTATACTCCGCTTGAAAAAGCGGTCAAAGCCAAACAGAAAATAAATAATGAATGGATGAAGATCGTAAAGATCCTTGCAAGCTAAAAATCACAAAATGACAAAAAATATTAAAAAATACCTGCATGAGTCAATGGACAAAAAAGCGGGTATCGAACACACCAATCACCGAACGAAAATTGTTGCAACAGTTGGTCCGGCCTGTGATTCCTATGAACAACTACTGGCGCTGGTAAAGGCCGGAGTAAACGTTTTCCGTCTGAACTTTTCACACGGCAGCCATGAAGACAAGGCTACGATCATTGACCATATCCGTACCATCAACTCTACTGAACCTTATAATATTTCCATATTAGGCGATCTTCAGGGACCAAAACTAAGGGTTGGAGAAATTGAGAACAATGCATTGGAAGTATTTCCGGGAGACATCCTCACTTTTACCAATCAAAAACTCATCGGGACCATCGAACGCATTTATGTTTCCTATCCTAATCTTCATGCAGACGTAAAAATCGGCAACAAGATCATGATCGATGATGGAAAAATGGAAGTAGTAGTTGTAGCGATCGAAGACAACCACGATGTAAAAGTTGAAGTGACCATGGGCGGCATTATCTCTTCAAAAAAAGGGATCAATCTTCCTGATACCAAAATATCCCTTCCTGCACTTACCGAAAAGGATCTGATAGATCTTGAATTTATTATCGAAAAAGAACTGGACTGGGTAGCGCTTTCTTTTGTAAGAAGTGTAGATGATATCATTATTCTGCGCAGTAAGCTCACCGACAAAAAAAGCAAAACAAAGATCATTGCTAAAATAGAAAAACCGGAAGCATTGCTTAATATCAGAGATATTATTGTTGAATCGGATGGCATTATGGTGGCACGTGGCGATCTTGGAGTAGAGCTTCCGATTGAGCAGGTTCCACTGATCCAAAAACAACTGATCCGTAAGTCGCTTCACCGTGCCAAACCTGTTATTGTGGCCACGCAAATGATGGAGAGCATGATGGACAGGATCAAGCCGAACAGAAGTGAGATTACCGATGTGGCAAATGCGGTACTGGAAGGAGCCGATGCAGTAATGCTGAGTGGAGAAACAGCCACAGGAAAACACCCTGTTCTGGTAGTAGAGACCATGCGCAAGATTATCATGGAAGTGGAAAGAACGGATTACCGGTATAACCTGGAGGATGAACTTGCTCCTCAACCCCATTCCCCTTCTTTTTTAAGTGACGCGATCTGTTATAATGCCTGCAAGTTATCCCGTGATACAAAAGCCGAGGCACTGATCGGCATGACGCAAAGCGGGTACACCGCATTTATGTTATCGAGTTACAGGCCTGAATCTCCGATCTATATTTTCTCGAAAGAAAAAAGTCTCATCAATCAGCTGAGCTTAAGCTGGGGGGTACGCGCATTTCATTATTCAGAAGAAGAAAGCCTGGATGACATCATGAGCGATCAGATACAGATATTAAAAGAGCGTGGATTTATTAAACCGGGTGATCTGGTGGTAAATACAGGCAGTACTCCTGTTCATTTGCATTTACCCACCAACCTGCTAAAAATTACAAAGGTAGAGTAGGCCCAGGCATATTCAAGGATACAAATAAAAAGGGCGCAGGGAAATAAAATTTCTTTGCGCCCTTTTATTATTCAGATATCCGCATTTAGAAGGATTGATTATTTATCTACGGACAGTCCCGCAGCAATATATTCTCCGTTAAGCCTGGAGATATTGGTAATCGATATTTCTTTCGGACAAACCGCCTCACAGGCACCGGTAAACGTACACGATCCGAAACCTTCCTTATCCATTTGCGCCACCATATTTAATACCCTGGGTTTACGTTCAGGATTTCCCTGTGGCAACAGAGAGAGATGCGCCACTTTAGCACTCATGAATAACATAGCCGAACTGTTTTTGCAAGCTGCCACACAGGCACCACATCCAATGCAGATGGCTGCAGAAAAAGCAGTGTCCGCTTTTTCTTTTTCAACGGGGATGGCATTACCATCTACCGATACGCCTGTATTCACGGATACGTATCCCCCAGCCTGAATAATCCGGTCAAATGCAGAACGGTCTACTATGAGATCTTTAAGTACCGGAAAGGCCTTCGCCCTCCATGGTTCCACTACAATAGTATCCCCATCTTTAAATGCTCTCATGTGAAGCTGGCAAACAGTTGTAGCATGCCATGGCCCGTGAGGCCTCCCATTGATATGCATAGAGCAGGATCCGCATATTCCTTCGCGGCAGTCATGGTCAAATGCAATAGGATCCTTTCCTTCATGAATAAGCTGCTCATTAAGCACATCAAACATTTCCAGGAAAGACATCTCAGACGATATTCCTGCTACTTTAAACGTTTCAAAACGCCCTTTGCTGGTTGTATTTTTTTGTTTCCAGATCTTAAGTGTAAGATTCATTGAATAATGTTCCATAATACCCTGCCTTAATAGATTAATTATTTATAGTTTCTCTGGCTCGGTTTGATTACATCATACTGTAATGCTTCCTTATGCAATTGCCAGCTGCTGTCACCGGTATATTGCCATGCTGCCACGTACATAAAATTAGAATCATCTCTTAGTGCCTCTCCTTCTTCGGTCTGGCTTTCTTCCCTGAAGTGACCACCACAGCTTTCATTGCGCTCAAGTGCATCATGACACATCAGTTCTCCCAGTTCGATAAAGTCTGCTACCCTGCCGGCTTTATCCAGTTCAGCATTCATTTCTGCCGCAGTACCAGGAATACGCACATTGCTCCAGAATTCTTTTTTCAGCGCCTGGATCTCGGTAATGGCTTCCTGCAATCCTTTTGCATTTCTTGCCATTCCGCATTTTTCCCACATGATCTTTCCAAGGCGTTTGTGAAAACTCTCCACAGTCAATGCTCCTTTTATATTTATTAACGTATCAATCCTTTCTTTTACTTTTTTCTCGGACGCTTCAAAGTCCGGATGGGATAACGGAATAGGTTTGGTGCCGATTTCATCCGCCAGGTAATTACCGATAGTATAAGGAATAACAAAATAACCATCGGCCAGTCCCTGCATAAGCGCGGATGCGCCCAACCGGTTTGCGCCATGATCGCTAAAGTTCGCCTCTCCCAATGCATACAATCCTGGAATATTCGTCATCAGTTCATAATCCACCCACAATCCACCCATGGTATAATGCACCGCAGGATAAATCCTCATCGGCACCTGGTACGGATTTTCGCCGGTGATCTTTTCATACATGTCGAAAAGATTTCCATATTCTTCCTTTACAACAGCTTTCCCCAGTTGCACCAGTGTATCTTCGTCTGCATTAAGTATCCCCTGCTTATTTGCTTCCGCCTTTCCATATTTATTGATCAGGCTGGAGCGGAAATCAAGATAAACTGCCTGCCTGGTGGTGCCCACTCCATAACCTGCATCACATCGTTCCTTCGTAGCCCGGGATGCCACATCCCGGGGAACAAGGTTACCAAACGCAGGATACTTTCTCTCCAGGTAATAATCGCGTTCTTCTTCCGGAATTTCATTCGCCTTCCTGTCATCATTTTGTTTTTTTGGCACCCATATTCTTCCATCATTACGAAGCGACTCAGACATAAGCGTAAGTTTGCTTTGATGGTCGCCGGTAACCGGAATGCAGGTGGGATGAATTTGAGTAAAACAAGGATTTCCGAAATATGCGCCCCTGCGGTGTGCTTTCCATGCAGCTGTCACATTACTTCCCATAGCATTGGTAGAGAGGTAAAATACATTCCCATAACCGCCGCTGCAGAGCAGCACTGCATGACCAAAATGTCGTTCCAGCTCACCAGTGATCAGGTTTCTGGCAATAATACCTCTCGCCTTTCCTTCAATGGTAACTACATCCAGCATTTCATGACGGCTGTACATTTCCACATTTCCCAGTGCTATCTGTCTTTCCAGTGCCTGGTATGCTCCTATCAATAGCTGCTGACCGGTTTGCCCGGCAGCATAAAACGTTCTTTTTACCTGGGTTCCACCGAAAGAACGGTTGTTTAACAGTCCGCCGTATTCTCTGGCAAACGGTACTCCCTGGGCCACACACTGGTCAATTATATTTACACTGACTTCTGCAAGCCGGTGTACGTTTGATTCCCGTGAACGGTAATCCCCGCCTTTGATCGTATCGTAAAATAACCGGAAGACCGAGTCTCCGTCATTCTGGTAATTCTTTGCGGCATTGATACCGCCCTGCGCTGCAATGGAATGTGCCCGTCTGGGAGAATCCTGAAAACAAAACGCTTTTACGCGGTAACCCAGCTCGCCTAAAGAGGCTGCAGCAGAGGCTCCTGCAAGACCAGTACCAATAATAATTATTTCAAGCTTGCGCTTATTTGCGGGGTTAACCAATTTACAATGGCCTCTGTAGTCCGTCCATTTATCATCTAATTTACCTTCGGGAATTCTTGAATCCAACATCGGAAATTGAATTTATAATTTTAAATATTAAGCGACCAATCCCAGATAGATGGTCACCGGCATGCTTGCAAATACTAAAGGCACAACAATAGAAAAGATATTTCCTGCACCACTGATTAATTTAATATACCTGTGGTTGTACAAACCAAGAGTGCGAAAAGCACTTTGGAATCCATGAAAAAGATGATACGCCAGAGAAACACATCCCAGTACATATAATAGTACTACAAATGGATTTTTAAAAACATCTACCATTCTGATAAAAAGATTATGGTAATTTTTTCCTGGCACGTCCTGCAAACCGGTAATTCGGGATGGGACCCAAAAATGTGCAATATGCATCACCAGGAACAGTAACAACAATGTACCCAGCAACCCCATGGTGCGGCTGTACCATTTGCTACCTCTGTTTCCAAGGTTGATCTTATACCCCTGTCCCCTGCGGGAATTATTTTTTATTTCCAGTGAATACCCTTGAATGATATGAACAAAGAATCCAAGGAAGAGCCCCCATTCCATTATCCGTATTACTATGGAGGATCCCATAAAATGAGCGGCGCGGTTAAACATGTCGCCTCCGTCATTATTGAAAATACAGGCATTGATTCCTACATGAACAACTAAAAATGAGATTAAAAAAAGACCTGTCAGCGCCATCACAAACTTCTTGCCTACTGATGATGTAAAAAAATCGGACCATTTCATTTGTTTGTTCTATTTTTTAAAGGTCAGCTGAAACCTCGCATATCGTGCGCGGTATCATGAATTGAAAATTGGACAATGCAAAAATAACGCAGCAAAGCGATACTGCAAATTCCCTATCTTAGCCCGTTAAAAATCAGCTTAATGAGACAAGAAGAGGACTTTGAGGCCAACCTTGCAGGGGAAGAGGGAAAATCAGAAGAAACCAGGAGCAGTTGGTTTAAAAGAATTAAAAAAGGAATACTCACCAGCACCGCAGATAAGAAGGAAACACCGGAAGGTTTATGGAGTAAATGTCCTGAATGCGGATACATCTGCACCGTAACAGAACTGAGAGAAAATATTTTTGTGTGTCCGAAATGCGCATATCACCACCGTATCGGAAGTTCTGAATATTTTGAGATCATTTTCGATGAAAACCAATACGAGGTGATGTTTGAAAATATCCGGTCCAGGGATTTTCTGGAGTTTACCGATCTAAAATCATACGGAAAAAGGCTTCAGGAAACCTGGGCTAAGACAGATATTACCGACTCTATCCGGATTGCTGCCGGAAAGCTGGGAGGGCATGATCTTGTAGTTGGTTGTATGGATTTTGAATTTATCGGAGGGTCACTTGGAAGCGTAATGGGCGAACGAATTTCAAGAGCTATAGATTATTGCATCCTTCACCGGATGCCGCTGATGATCGTCTGTAAATCAGGTGGTGCCAGAATGATGGAAAGCGCTTTTTCGCTGATGCAGCTGGCGAAGGTCTCCGGAAAGTTATCCCAGCTAACAGATGCTAAAATTCCATATATATCATTCCTGACCGACCCTTCTTTCGGAGGCATTTCCGCTTCATTTGGTATGCTGGGTGATCTTAATATTGCGGAGCCGGGAGCGCTGATCGGATTTGCCGGGCCAAGAGTGATCCGCGAGACCATTAAAAAAGATTTGCCGGAAGGATTTCAGAGAAGTGAGTTTTTACTGGATCACGGGTTTCTGGATTTTATTATCCCCCGGAAGAATTTAAAAGAACGGCTGGCAACCTTACTGCAATTGTTTAAGAATTAATAAGAGCAAGGCTCATTATTGTTATGGCAGAGATCAGGAACAGGCAGGCATATTTCGAATACTTCATTGAAGATAAATATGATGCGGGAGTGGTATTGGGTGGAACAGAAGTAAAATCCATCCGTGCAGGTAAAGTAAGTTTCAGTGATAGCTACTGCTCTTTTCATAAAGGAGAATTGTGGATACGAAGTCTCCATATTGCGGAGTACAGCCATGGCACAGTGAACAATCATGTAGATGTCAGAGAACGCAAATTACTGCTCCATAAAAAAGAATTAAAAAAAATAGAAACTAAAATAAAGGAAAAAGGAGTCAGTGTTATTCCATTGAGAATATTTTTTTCCGAAAAGGGTTTTGTAAAAATAGAGATCGGGCTGGGTAAGGGTAAAAAATTATACGATAAAAGGGATACGATTAAAGAAAGAGATACCCAGCGGGAGATGAAAAAATATATTAAATAATAATTCTGAATAGAAAAAGAAACGCCGATGGTCAGAGTTATATTGCTGTTTTTTATTGCTGGATGGATAAACCATTCTTATTCCCAATCGGTTAGCGGATCTTGGTATGGGAAAGCGGATGTAATGGTGAAAGGCAGTTCCAGCAACTATCTTACTGAATTGGTTATTAAACAAAAAGGAGATGAGGTAGAAGGAGTTTTTGGTTATTATTTCAAAGATGTATATCAGAGTTTTTTTATTCATGGCACCTATGATAAAAAATCAAGGATGGTGAGCATACAAAACCTTCCCTTATTATTTTATGCTTCTGAAACTAAAAATGGCATCGAATGTCCGATGCACTTCCAGGGTATTCTGATGGTGTCCAAAGTCAGCAGCACATTGAAAGGAAGTTTTTATACCAGTCCCAAATACAAGTATACCTGTCCCGAACTTCGGGTGAATATGAAGATGGATACCAGCGTCAACGATCAGGACAGTCTTTTACGGGGTACAGTGGTAGTAAAAAAATTCTGGCGTCCGCAGGAAGAGGATATTGTAATCAATGCCAATGCGATACAACAATCGGATCTTAGGGATACCATCTCCTCTGAAGCAAAAACAACGATGAAACTTCCGGAAGAAAACAATTCCCTGATAGCCGCATTCGGCAAAAGAAATAATATTTACGAAAAAGATATTGTTGTTCATGACGATTCTATCCTGGTCAGTTTTTACGATAACGGTGATATTGATGACGATACGATCAGCGTATTTCTAAATAAAAAACCAGTACTTGTCCGGCGTGGTCTGACTAGCCGGGCGCTGAATATTTATATAGGTCTGGATTCTTCAGTAGTCATTAATGAACTCAGTATGTTTGCAGACAATCTTGGTAAATATCCCCCAAACACCGCCCTGATGGTTATTAGTGACGGAATAAACCGCTATGAACTTTATCTTTCCGCCGGTCTCAAACAGAATGCCAGTGTCAGGTTACGAAGGGAGAAAAAATAAATTTTACAGATGGGCTTTGCTTAAAGTAATCCGGACAGGAAGTGGAGCCTGTACATACTATTATTGATTGCATAAATTAGCTTCGCGTAAAGTAACCCGGACAGGACGCAGCCAGCTAACTGTTCACAGGATAATTTACAGGTAAAATCCCTGTGAATAATTAGTGCACAACTATCAATAACTGCAACCGATACTGCAGTTGATTCTTCTATATTTGCCTGCTTACCTAAACAAAAGTCAATTGTGAGATTAAAGAGCTTAGTAATAAAAGGATTTAAAAGTTTCGCTGATAAAACAGTGGTCAATTTCGATGACAATATAACTGGTATTGTTGGGCCTAATGGCTGCGGAAAGAGTAATATCATCGACAGTATCCGCTGGGTGATCGGGGAGCAGAAGATCAGTCATCTGCGTTCGGAAAATCTGGAAAGTCTGGTCTTTAATGGCTCAAAAACACGTTCTGCCAGCGGGCTTGCTGAGGTAAGTCTTACCTTTGAAAATACCCGCAACCTGCTGCCTACCGAATTCAATACGGTAACAGTGACCCGCAAATTTTATAAAACAGGAGAAAGCGAATACCGCCTTAACGATGTCACCTGCCGCCTCCG
>JAYUXA010000090.1:0-3994 GCA_043753245.1 Chitinophagaceae bacterium | reverse complement strand
TACTGTATTTCATTGGCTATTCGCAAGAGAACGGTCAAGGTGAACATATCCTCCGTCTACATGAATAATCTGCCCGGTAGTATGACTGGATTGTGGTGACAATAAAAAAACGGTCATTGCCGCGATCTCTTCGGCGGTGGTCATCCGGTTTTCCAGCGGAATATTAGAAATTATGTTTTTAAGGGATGCCTGTGGATCCGGAAGTGTTTCGATCCAGGAAGCATACTGCGGCGTCCAGCATTCTGCTACGCAAACCGCATTTACCCGGATGCCATATTTTAATAATTCGACAGCCCATTCTCTTGTCAATGCATTTCTCCCTCCGTTTGCTGCGGCGTAAGCGGAAGTGTTTCCCTGGCCCGTTTCTGCAGTCTTGGAAGTGATGTTAACGATCGATCCGCGTGATCGTTTTAATTCAGGCAACACATAATGTGCCATGAGGTAATAATGAACAAGGTTCAGGTGGAGACTGTTCATGAATTTTTTATAATCTCCCTTCTCAAGCCCTACCCCATCGTTTAGCCCGGCGTTGTTGACCAGTCCATCGATATTTCCCGTAAGCGCCCTGATTTTTTGTGTTGCTTCTTCGCATGCTTCGGGATCAGATAATTCGGCGGTAACAGCGAATGCTTTACATCCCCTGTGTGCCAGACTTTCTACCATCTTACTATTGTCTTTTTCATTTCTGCCTACTATCACCGGTATAGCACCTTCTGCAGCCAGCGCATTGGTAATGCCCATACCAATTCCTTTCGCTCCGCCTGTTACGATAATCAGTTTATTTTTTAACTGGAGATCCATATTTGTATATTTTATAGTGAAACACCTCTTTTCCATGGAATAAAATCATCTTGCCCCAGCTCCACTGCTTTGGGTAGGAGTACCCCACTGGCCGCTTTGATGCAATATTCCAGTATTTCTTCACCCATCTGCATCAGCGATTTCGTACCCGTGATCACGCCACCACAATCGATGTCAATGATATCGTTCATTCTTTTGGCAAGGCTGCTGTTGGTAGATAGTTTTATAGTTGGACAAACTGCATTACCGGTGGGCGTACCGAGACCGGTAGTAAACAATATCAGGGTAGCTCCGGCAGAAGCCAGTCCGGTAGTGGCTTCTACATCATTACCGGGCGTACATACCAGGTGTAACCCGGGCCGGACCACCGGCTCTGTATAATCAAGCACGCCTGTTACAGGAGCAGTCCCGCCTTTTTTTGCCGCCCCTGCCGATTTTATTGCATCTGTAATTAAACCATCTTTAATATTTCCTGGTGACGGATTCATATAAAATCCGCTCCCTACTGCCCGGGCCTGCGCATCGTAAGCCTTCATCAGATGCGTAAATTTTTCTGCCGATTCCATCGTTATGCACCTGTCCACCAGGTCCTGCTCTGCACCAAATAATTCCGGAAATTCTGCCAGTAATATCTGCCCTCCCGAAGCTACGAGCAGATCGGAAGTCTTGCCCACAGCAGGGTTGGCGGATATGCCTGAAAATCCATCGCTGCCGCCGCATTTTACGCCGATGCAAAGTTTACTTAGCGGTTGCGCTGTTCTGACTATTTTATTGGCCTCTGCCAGCCCTGAAAACGTTTGACGGATAGCTTCAGCGATCATGAATTCTTCACTCGGCATTTGCTGCTGTTCAAAAATATAGAGTGGTTTGCTGAAAGCAGGATTCCGCTCCAGGATCTGGCTTCGAAGCAAATCGGCTTGCAAATGCTGGCAACCCAGGCTGAGCACGGTTACCCCTGCAACATTTGGGTGATCGGCATAAGAAGCCAGCAGTTTGCCCAGCATTTCACTATCCTGCCTTGTGCCTCCGCAACCACCTTCATGGGTAAGAAATTTTAATCCATCGATATTCGGAAACAACCGCTCACTGACCAATGTCTCTTCTTCGTCCAGTAAAATTTGGGCAGTAAGTTCACTGGCAGGATGTTGCTGCCGGAAGGCATTGATCAATCGGGCAACAGCCTTCCGGTATTTATGGGTGGGGGCGTACCCGAGCTGATTAAGTAAAGCATCTTTAATATAATCCACATTGCGGTTCTCACAGAATACGGTTGGAATAAACAACCAGTAATTTGCGGTGCCCACTCTTCCATCACTTCGCAGGTATCCCTGAAAGGTTCTGTCTTTCCATTTATTCACATCGGGAGGAAGCCATGAGGCTTCTTTTATTTTTTTATAATTTTCATTGGAGGCATGCCGGATATTCTCTGTGGTCAGCGCCTCTCCTTTCTGAATAGGTTGTGTGGCCTTTCCTACAAGTACCCCATACATAATAATTTCGTCTCCAATAGAAAGAGCCTGTTTTGCAAACTTATGCTTTGCACCTACTCTATTGTAAATCATATACGTTTCCCCGTCCGACAAAACTGTTTCACCGGGAACAAGATCGGTAAGTGCCACCAGGATATTATCTTCCGGATGTATCTGCAGTATTTTATTCACTTTTTCTTTTTAAGATTGTTTAATTTTTACCCGGTATCCTATCCATCCATACCATGCCACTACCAAAAAACAAACCATTGGAATAATATAGGCAAATGCCGTAGAGTGTGCATCTGCCAGCATACCCATCAGGTAAGGAACAGAAGCACCACCAACTATTGCCATTATTAAAAAGGAAGAGGCTTTTTTGGTATGATGGCCAAGATCTTTTAGTCCCAGGGCAAAAATCGTAGGGAACATAATGGATTGAAAAAAGAATATGGCCATCAGGCTATACACCGATAGCCAGCCCTGTGCGGCCAATACTACAGCGGAGAGGATTACATTGATCAGTGCATACCCGCCCAGCAGTTTATTAGGTGCCACCCTGCGCATAAGTGCAGTACCCGCAAACCTGCCTATTGTAAATAATAATAATCCTGTTGCGAGCAGGTAGGAGGCTTGGGCATTACCGATCCCAGTGCCACTTTCAGTGCAGTAGTTGATAAATAATGCCGCTACACCTACCTGTGCGGCCACGTAAAAAAACTGGGCCGCCACTGCACCCGTAAAATTAGAATGGGCAAACAGCGGCCGTTGGATTGCTGCAACAGAAACAGTTTCCTCCTCTTTTATTTCCGGCAATGATGTTTTCAAAAAAAGTGCCGCCATGAATAACACAACTACACCAATAATGATGTACACTATTTTTACTGAATCCAGTTGATTGCCATTTTCGCCAAAAAATAAGTTAGCAGCGATCACCGGTCCGATGAATGATCCTACTCCGTTAAAACATTGTGAGAGATTTAATCGTACGGCAGAAGTGGCCGGATTTCCCAGCACGGTTACATAAGGATTAGCGGCAGTCTCCAGACAGGTAAGCCCTGAAGCCAGGACAAATAAAGCAACCACAAAAAAATTAAAACTCTGTTGCTCGGCGGCAGGATAAAAGAGAAACGCCCCGGCAGCATACAGCAGCAAGCCTAACAAAATGCCTTTTTTATACCCGTACCTGTTCATAAACAGGCCAGCGGGTAACGCTACCAAAAAGTATGCGCCAAAATAGGATGCCTGCAGTAATGTGGATCTTGTTTTGGTAATGTTCAATGCTTCCTGGAAATGTTTATTCAATACATCCAGCAGTCCGTAAGCCATTCCCCATAAGAAGAAAAGACTGGTAACCAGTACAAGCGGAATAGTATAGTTGGTACTACCGGATCCGGTTACGGTTATTTTATTTGATGATGCAGATACTGCCATTAGTAATCAGGATTTTGATAAGTGAATATTTTTTTCATGAGCTTCCATTTCTCTCCGGCAAGCGTTCCCGGAGCCGACTGCTGGTAAGAAGACATCAGGTTTTCCCATTGCTGGATTACCGGATTGCTGCGGTCTATGGCATCTTTTTTTTCGAAAGTAAACTGCTCATCAACTTCGAAGATCATTACTACGCTGGTACCTGTACGGTACATTTCTATATGGAGGATGCCTGCTTCTCTAAAACTTTCTATCACCTCAGGCCATACGGCGGTGTGGTGCTGGTCGTACTC
>JAYUXA010000089.1:0-3996 GCA_043753245.1 Chitinophagaceae bacterium | reverse complement strand
TAATATACTGTCGCCGATTGGATCTACTACTGCTGATAATTTTGATCAGTTAAAGAAGAATAGTTCCGGAGTGCAGCTTCATTCGAATGAATCCATAACCGGGTTGCCTTTTTTCGCTTCTTTGTTTACAGACTACACTTTTTTTGAAAATAAAAAATATACGAGATTTGAACATCTTCTTATCGCCTCTATTGACAACGCGATAGAAAACTGCGGAATACCGGTTAGCGGAACAAAAACAATATTAATTATATCCACTACCAAGGGCAGTATAAGTTTACTGGAAACGGAAAAGAAGAATGCAGAAACCAAAGCCCGAATGGCATTACATTATTCTGCAAAACTGGTGGCCGGTCATTTTCATTTTGCAAATGAACCTGTCGTGGTGTCGAATGCCTGTATATCAGGTACGCTGGCGTTGCTGACGGGTAAGAGATTAATACAATCGGGCCAGTTTGATCATGCGGTAATTGCCGGTGCGGATGTGATCTCAAAGTTTGTATTTTCGGGATTTAAATCTTTTCAGGCGCTAAGTAGCGGACCCTGCAGACCATTTGACAAATCAAGAGACGGCATTAATCTGGGCGAAGGTGCCGGCACCATTGTGCTCTCTTCCGATAAAAAATTTGCAGGCCGGATAAAAATAACGGGAGGTGCCACCCGTAATGATGCGAATCATATATCGGGACCCTCACGAACAGGGGAGGAGCTATCGTATGCCATTAAAAAAGGGTTGGAAGAAGCGCAGCTTGTTCCGGAAGATATTGGATTTATTTCTGCTCACGGCACGGCTACCATATACAACGATGAAATGGAGGCGAGGGCACTTACCCTTGCGGGAATGCAATCCGTGCCGGTTAATAGTTTGAAAGGCTATTTCGGCCATACCCTCGGAGCTGCAGGGATAATTGAATCCATTGTTTCTATTCAATCACTCCGGGAAAATACCATTCTTCCTACCAGAGGTTTTGAAGAATATGGGGTATATGGTTCATTGAACATTTTAAATACGCTGCAATACATCCCTATAAAAAATGTGCTGAAAACAGCTTCAGGGTTCGGGGGATGTAATGCGGTCGTTTTATTCAGCAAATCATAAGTTATTAAACTGTAAACCATATCATTTAATGAACTTTTTCGGTACAGATAAAAAATCGGCATTTGAGGCTAAACAGGATGCACAGGGTATTGCATTCGGCCCGGTTGTATTTCAGGTATCAAGGGCACTAAGGAATCTGGGGATATTAAAAAATATCCAGGAAGCCGGACCTGCAGGAACGTCTATTGAAAAGATAACCCGGGACCTCCATCTGCCAGTTTATGGCGTACGGGTTTTGCTGGAATCAGGATTAAGTATTGGCCTTATTCTTATTAAAGAGGACCAGTACAGTTTAACCAAAACGGGACATTTTATTTTACACGATCCGCTGACCAGAACAAATATGGATTTTGTGCACGATGTATGTTATAAAGGTCTTTTTTCACTGCAGGAGAGTATTAAGACCGGCAAGCCTGCAGGACTGAAGGAATTTGGGGACTGGGATAGTATTTATGAAGGGCTCTCTGCCTTGCCGGAGCAGATACAGAAAAGCTGGTTCAATTTCGATCATTTTTTTTCTGATGATGCTTTCCCTATAGTGCTTCCGCTTGTTTATAAAAATGGCGTAAAAAAATTACTTGATATTGGAGGCAATACCGGAAAATGGGCGGTAGCTTCTGTAAATTATTCAGAGGATATACAGATAAGAATTATTGACCTTCCTGGTCAGCTGAATGTGGCAGTATCCAGGATAGCAGACCTGGGTCTTGCAGACCGGATTTCTTTTTCTGCAGCCAATGTGCTTCAGGAACAAACAAAATTTCCCAAGGGATTTGATGCCATATGGATGAGTCAGTTTTTGGATTGTTTTTCTGAAACACAGATCGTATCCATTCTGAAAAAATGCGGGGAAGCGTTAGGAGAGGATGGCTGTGTATACATTATGGAGCCTTTCTGGGATCTGCAGAAATATGAGGTGGCGACATTCTGCCTGCATCAGACCTCTATTTATTTTACGGCTATAGCAAATGGTAACAGCCAGATGTACGGTTCAAAAACTTTTTTTCAGTGTATTGAAAAGGCTGGTTTTGTAATTGTGGAACAGGTGGATAATATAGGATTAAGCCAGACCTTACTGACCTGTAAAAAACACACCATAACGTTTGAATAATTTAGTTTAATATGAAAACAGAAAAAGTTGATGTATTGGTAATCGGTGCCGGCCCTGCCGGAACGGTAGCCGCTTCTATCGTTAATAAAGCCGGTTTTAAAGTCAGGATCATTGAAAAACAAAAATTTCCCCGGTTTGTAATAGGCGAAAGTTTATTGCCACGCTGTATGGAAGCGCTTTCTGAGGCGGGTTTCGTTGAGGCGGTTAAAGAAAAAGGATATCAGGAAAAGAAAGGTGCCAAGTTTGTCAGGAACGGCGTTATTTGTGACTACTATTTTGCAGACCAGTTTACGGAAGGATGGAACTGGACCTGGCAGGTTCCCCGTGCTGAATTTGATAAAACACTGGCGGACACCGTAGAAAAAATGGGCGTGCCTATTGCCTATGAAACTGCGGTAACCGGTATTGTTTTTAACGGAAGCACATCGGTAACCACCGTACAGGATATTAATGGGCAAGAGACAACTATCGAAGCAAGGTTTATTATTGATGGAAGCGGTTATGGCAGGGTGATACCCCGCTTATTTAATCTCGACCGTCCTTCCAACCTCCCCCTCCGTAAAGCTTTATTTGCGCATACCGTAGATTTAAAACGATCTATGGCTGATGAACCAAACCGGATCACGGTGGTGGTTCATCAGCCTGGTGTCTGGATCTGGATCATTCCATTTTCCAGCGGTATTACATCGGTCGGATTTGTAGGTAATCCTGAATTCTTTAAACAATACGAAGGAACTAATGAACAGGTACTTCGTACGTTAATAGCATCAGAACCTTATTTAAGCGAACGCTTCGAGAATGTTGAAATGGTTTTTGAACCAAAGTCGTTAGAATCCTGGTCCACCACCACCGATAAATTTTATGGAGAGGGATTTGTCCTGACCGGCAACGTAACCGAATTTCTGGATCCGATTTTTTCTTCTGGTGTTACCCTGGCAACTGTTTCGAGTCAGATCGCCGCAAACCTGGTTATACGAACCTTGAACGGCGAAACTGTTGATTGGGACAAGGAATATATGGTTCCCATAATGCAGGGAGTAAACACTTTTCGTTCATTTGTATTTGCCTGGTACGAGGGCACACTGGATACCATCTTCTTTGCTGAAAAACAGAATCAGGCTATTAAAAATATGATTTGTTCGGTTTTGGCAGGGTACGTCTGGGATTTAGATAATCCATATGTAAAAGAACACGATACGGCGCTCACCAAGCTGGCCCGTCTTATTACGCTTGAAAAAACCATTGCTTAATACCCTGTTAATTATCCTGGATGACTTTGGCAGATGAACCATATATCACCGCGAGTTGCGTAATCAGCAGGCAGGTTGTTTATAAGAACGGACTGCCGGTCTTTAATAGTAGCGTGAAAACCATCCCGGAATTTTTAGTATCCGTATATGAATATCTTCAGCTAAAATATTCCCGGTTCCATAAGATGGACAACCTTAGCAAACTGGGATGGCTGGCTGCGGAGATCTTACTTAGGAATAGTTTAGAGCACAACAAATATAAGGCGGAAGATATAGGAGTGGTACTGGCCAATTCAAGTTCCAGCCTTGACACGGATATTCGGTATTTTGAGACTGCTAAAACAATTGCCAGCCCGGCTTTATTTGTATATACGCTGCCAAACATTATGATTGGAGAAATATGTATCAGACATCGTTTTAAAGGCGAAAATGCGTTTTTTATATTTGAACATTTCCCTGCCGGATTTATCCAACAATACGTAAACAATCTGTTTATTAATAATAACTTGCAGGCCTGTGTTTGCGGATGGGTGGAG
>JAYUXA010000088.1:0-8426 GCA_043753245.1 Chitinophagaceae bacterium | reverse complement strand
TGTAGTGAAAGTGACGGAGGCTTACAGTACATCCGCTGCCGGAATATCTATACTTACGGATAAGCATTTTTTCGGAGGATCGAATTCGGATCTGATCCGGGCCCGTATTCATTCTATACCGATTCTGAGAAAAGATTTTATTGTTGATGAATACCAGATCGCAGAGGCGAAATCTATTGGGGCAGATGTGATTCTGCTGATCGCTGCCTGCCTGCATCCCGATGAAGTGAAGCGGCTATCCTCGTTTGCGAAAAGCATAGGCCTCGAAGTGCTGTTGGAAATACATAACGATCTGGAACTGGATCATATTTGTGACGATTGTGATATCATCGGTGTAAACAACCGCGACCTTAAAACGTTTATAGTGGATATTAACCAGTCGGTAGAATTGGCACTGAAAATTCCGGCTGGAAAAATGAAGATATCTGAAAGCGGTATTAATGAACCTGAAACGATACAGTTGTTAAAAAAACATGGATACCAGGGATTTCTGATGGGAGAATACTTTATGAAATCCCCTGATCCTGCGATTGCTTTTGCCTCATTTATTCACCGTTTAAAAGAAGATCTCCTATAAGCGAACAGATAACAGGAAGCATTTTTTGTACCTGATTACTTTATGAGATTTTGAATAACCCAGTGTATGAGAATAAAAGTATGTGGAATGACTCAGATCGATCAGGTGGATCAGCTTGCAGAGATCGGAGCAACATTTGCCGGGTTTATTTTTTATCCGAAATCACCGAGATATGTGTTTCGCTATCTTACCTCCTCGGAATTAAAAAAAATAAATACCATCAATAAAGTAGGGGTGTTTGTAAATTCTTCTGCAGAAGAAGTGCTGCATATGGTGGACGAGTGCCGCCTGCACATGGTGCAGTTGCACGGGGATGAGTCGCCAAAATATTGTGAGAAGATCGCAGATTACGTTTCTGTAGTAAAAGCGTTCCGGATGAGTGATAACGATTCGATCGAGTGGATGATCAAACCTTA
This sequence comes from Chitinophagaceae bacterium, assembly GCA_043753245.1. Lineage (GTDB taxonomy): Bacteria > Bacteroidota > Bacteroidia > Chitinophagales > Chitinophagaceae > Flavitalea. The sequence goes on along the minus strand of JAYUXA010000088.1, from coordinate 7,433 downwards.
TATGGACGTAAGCGATATGTTCATGTTCGATACCATGGGAGTGGGGTATGGTGGTACGGGAAAAAAGTTTGACTGGACTATTCTTAAAGACAGCACCATCGGAAAACCTTTTTTTCTAAGTGGGGGCATCCAGCCGGACGATGTTAAAGAGTTGCGGGAATTTGAGAAGGTGCCGGTAGCAAAGGCCATGTTTGCGATAGACATCAACAGCAGATTTGAAACATCTCCGGGTGTGAAGGACATGAAAAAGGTAGAGACATTTATTAAAGAACTCAATAAATAACAATGGTAGAATCAACATTCAGAAATCCGGATGCAATGGGCTATTATGGGAAATTCGGAGGTGCTTATATTCCGGAAATGCTTCATCGCAATGTGGAAGAGCTCAGAACGAGGTATATGGAAATCATTTACGGGGAATCTTTTCAAAAAGAATTTAAATACCTCCTTAAAGATTTTGCAGGCCGTGAAACCCCTTTGTATTATGCGGAGCGGCTCAGTAAGAAACACCACACCAATATTTATCTTAAGCGCGAAGATCTCTGCCATACCGGTGCACACAAGATCAATAATACTATTGGCCAGATCCTGCTGGCGGAGCGTTTAGGTAAAAAAAGAATTATTGCGGAAACAGGAGCAGGGCAGCATGGAGTGGCAACGGCTACCGTATGCGCTTTAAAAAATCTAGAGTGCATCGTTTACATGGGAGAGAAGGACATAGCCAGACAAGCTCCAAATGTAGCCAGAATGAAAATGCTGGGCGCAACGGTGATTCCGGCACTGAGTGGAAGTAAAACTCTAAAGGATGCCACCAATGAAGCCATCCGGGACTGGATCAATAATCCGCACGATACCTATTATATTATTGGTAGTGTAGTGGGTCCTCATCCGTATCCGGATATGGTGGCCAGGTTTCAGAGCGTCATCAGTGAGGAGATCAGGTGGCAGTTAAAAGAAAAAACCGGATCGGAACTTCCTGATTTTGTAGTGGCCTGTGTTGGTGGTGGAAGTAATGCTGCGGGAGCATTTTACCATTTCCTGGACGAGGAAGCAGTGAAGCTGGTTGCTGTTGAAGCCGCAGGCCAGGGAGTGAATAGTGGTATGAGCGCTGCCACCACAATGCTGGGCACATCGGGCGTGCTGCATGGAAGTAAAAGTCTCGTCATGCAAACAGAGGATGGTCAGGTGGTAGAGCCACACAGCATATCGGCGGGGCTTGATTATCCGGGAATAGGTCCGCTTCATGCGCATCTTTTTGATTCTAAACGGGCACTTTTTTTAAGCGCCACTGATCAGGAAGCACTGAATGCTTCTTTTGAGCTTGCCCGGACCGAAGGTATTATTCCTGCCCTGGAAAGCGCACACGCACTGGCTGTACTCGACAGAATAAAGGCAGCTCCTTCAGATCATGTAGTGGTTTGTCTGAGCGGCAGAGGAGACAAGGACATGGACATGTATATGAAAGCAATGGCTCAGCAGAATCAATTGTAAAAGATATGAACCGGATAGATGAATTGTTTATTAAAAAGTCGGAGCGTATCCTTAACGTCTATTGCACGGCGGGATACCCGCAGGCAGACAGCACATTGGAAGTGATGATGGCCCTGCAGCGTTATGGGGCCGATATGATAGAACTGGGTATGCCGTACAGCGATCCGCTGGCAGATGGCCCGGTGATACAGGCCAGCAGTGCAAGAGCACTTTCTAATGGAATGACCATACATAAATTGTTTGAGGATCTTCAGGCGTTCAGAAATAAAATAATGCTGCCTGTTGTTTTAATGGGTTATATGAATCCCGTTCTTCAGTATGGTTTTGAGAACTTTTGTAAGAAAGCCGCCGAAACAGGAGTAGACGGTCTTATTCTTCCTGACCTTCCGATGTATGAATATGAAACAGAGTTTGGCGCGATCATACAACAGTATAATCTGAAATTCATATTCCTGGTTACACCGGAAACGTCTGAAGAACGAATTAAAAAACTGGATTCCCTCAGCAACGGATTTTTATATGCCGTTTCTTCCTCCTCCACAACCGGAAATGAGAACAATATTGATCTGCAAAAAGCCTACTTCAGTAAACTTCAGTCGCTGAAATTAAAAAATCCAGTATTGATTGGATTTGGAATTAAAGACAAAAAATCCTTTGATGCTGCCTGTGCATATAGCAGTGGGGCAATAATTGGCACAGCGTTTATCAGGGCATTGGAAAATTCAGTGGATATCCAACAGGATACAAAAGCATTCATAAATGGAATCAAAGGATAAAATCGTAATTATCAAATACAATGCAGGAAATATTCAATCGGTATTGTATGCCTTTGAAAGAATCGGAATAAGCGCAGTTGTTTCTGATGATCACGCAACTATTCTTGCAGCGGATAAAGTAGTATTTCCTGGTGTAGGGGAGGCCAGTACAGCCATGAAATATCTTCGCGAACGCGAATTGGACACATTAATTAAAAATTTAAAGCAGCCGGTGCTGGGAATATGCCTGGGTATGCAACTGATGTGCCATCACACCCAGGAAAACGATACGGAATGCATCGGAATATTTCCGGAAAATGTAAAACGGTTTAAGCCTTCAGTGGCCAGTGAAAAAGTGCCACAGATCGGTTGGAACGGGATTTTTAATTTAAAGACCAGTTTGTTTACTGGTATACCGGAACACACCTATATCTATTCTGTGCACAGCTATTTTGCCGCCACCGGAGCAGATACGATCGCTACGGCTGACTATATTCACCCATACAGTGCAGCACTTGGACGGGATAATTTTTACGGTGTTCAATTTCATCCTGAAAAAAGTGCAGCACACGGGGAACTGATCCTTAGAAATTTTATCAGTATTTAAAAAAGAATTCATTTCATGCAGATAATACCCGCAATCGATATCATTAACGGAAAATGTGTCCGTCTTACCCAGGGAGACTACAGTTCCGTGAAAATATATAATGAAGATCCATTGGAAGTGGCGAAAGAGTTTGAGGATTCCGGATTATCCAGACTGCATCTTGTTGACCTCGACGGCGCAAAAGCCGGGGCCATCAAAAACTGGAAGGTGCTGGAATTAATTGCCTCCAGATGCAATTTAGATATTGATTTTGGTGGAGGAATTAAAACGGCAAAAGATGTAGAAATCGTGTTGAATTCCGGCGCACTCTGGGCAACCGTAGGAAGTATTGCAGTAAAAAATGAAACAGTATTCGTGGAATGGCTGGAGCAGTATGGTGCAGTAAAATTCCTGCTGGGTGCAGATGTCCGAAAAGAAAAAATTGCGATCAATGGCTGGCAGGAAACGACTGATATCTGGATCTATGATTTCATAAAAAAGTACATGGATCATGGTGTTACGCAGGTATTCTGTACCGATGTCAGCAAGGATGGTTTATTACAGGGCCCTGCAACCGGATTGTATAAAAATATTATTGTTGAATTTCCCTCCCTTCATTTTATTGCCAGTGGAGGAGTGAGTTCTATGGATGACCTGGAAAAACTTGCGGAGATCGGCTGCAATGGCGCTATCGTTGGAAAAGCTATTTATGAGAACAGGATATCCCTCGGTGACCTGAAAAAATTTATGGTATGCTGACAAAAAGAATTATTGCCTGCCTTGATATTAAAGATGGACGCACAGTGAAAGGAATCAACTTCGAAAATATCCGCGATGCCGGAGATCCTGTAGAACTTGGTGCTTTATATGCAGCACAGGGAGCAGACGAGCTGGTATTTCTGGACATCACTGCTACGGTTGAAAAACGAAAAACATTAAGTGCACTTGCTAATCGTATCGCTCATCGAATCAATATTCCATTTACAGTGGGAGGGGGAATCGGAAGTGTGGAAGATGTACGTGTTTTGTTACATAACGGGGCAGATAAAATTTCTGTCAACACGGCCGCATTTCGTAATCCCACCCTGGTTGCTGATCTGGCAAAAGAGTTTGGTAGCCAGTGTATTGTTCTTGCGATAGACACTAAACAGGAGTCCAACGGTGAATGGTATGTGTATCTTAATGGAGGAAGGATTAAAACCGATTCAACCTGTCTGGACTGGGCAAAACAGGCAGTAGATCTCGGGGCCGGGGAAATACTGCTAACGTCCATGAATCACGACGGCACAAAAACAGGATTTGCATTGGACATTACTGCCACACTGGCAAAAGAATTGCCTGTTCCTGTTATTGCATCCGGGGGTGGTGGAACTATGGACCATTTTGCTGAGGTATTTGTTAAGGGCCTGGCAGATGCGGCACTAGCAGCAAGCATTTTTCACTTTAAAGAGATCGGCATCCCAGAACTTAAAATGTATTTAAAAACAAAAGATGTTGCTGTAAGAATTTAAATATGTTGCTGAACTTTAAATGTGTTTAAAAACGAAAGATGTTGCTGTAAGAATGTAGATGCGTAGCTATAACAGACTTTAATAAAAATTTAATCACTGCACTGAACCTGCAGCATTATTATGAAAATAGATTTTAAAAAGTATTCAGACGGACTTGTTCCTGCTATCATTCAGGATATCCATACGGCAAATGTGCTTATGCTGGGATTTATGAATGCGGAAGCCCTGGAAAAAACCCTTGCGGAAGGACGGGTTACTTTTTTTAGCCGGAGTAAACAACGTCTCTGGACAAAAGGCGAGGAAAGTGGTAATTTTCTTCTTCTGAAAGAAATAAAAGAAGATTGCGATAACGACACCCTGCTGATCAGAGTAGAGCCTTTGGGTCCGGTTTGCCATACAGGTGCCGATACCTGCTGGCAGGAAAAGAATGAGCCGCCTGATTTTCTAACGCACCTTGAAAAAGTGATCGTTTCCCGTAGAAATGGTGACGACGAAAGCTCCTATGTTAAAAGAATGTTTGCCAAAGGAATCAATAAAATAGCGCAGAAAGTGGGTGAAGAAGCCGTAGAGCTGGTAATCGAAGCAAAAGACAACAATGAAGCTCTTTTCCTTGGGGAAGCCGCCGACTTATTGTTCCATTATTTACTTTTGCTTAACGCAAAAGGTCATAATTTGCAGGACGTTACAGCTATTTTACAACAGCGGCACTCAAAATAAAACTCATGAATAAAATACTACTGGCATTATTGCTTTTTCCTTTCGTACTGCATGCACAGAATAAATTTGTAATAACAGGCAATCTTCAGGGTTTGCCGGATGGTTCCGCTGTCAGTCTTTCAAATGCGAACATTCCTGATGACACCATCGCCCGGTCCATTGTAAAAAATGGATTATTTGAATTAACGGGTTCTGTGGACGAACCCAACCTGTATCAGTTGAATTTAAATGCAGTAGAAAAAAAATCCATATTATTTATGGGTAATGAAAATGTCAGCGTTAAGGGAGATGTCAAAACCATTCAGGATCTAAGCGTTTCCGGATCTGCCACCCACGATGATTTTGAGGAATTCAAGAAAAAATTCAACCCATTATTTCAGGAACTTTCCTCCATGAGTCAAAAAATAAATGCCGGGCAAAAAATGAATAAAGAGGATTCCCTGATGATCGTATATAAAAATCATTTATCAAAAATAAAATCATCCGTAGATGAATATATTGACGGACATAAATCTTCCCCGGTATCTCCTTTTGTAGTGTTGGTCACCAGTGAAATTGATCAGGATCCCGGCTCTTTGGAAAAAAGATTTAATGCTTTCGATCAGAAAACCCAGGATGGTTTTTACGGTAAAATAATTCGTCAGCAACTGGAAGATGGAAAATCCGGAGCGATTGGTTCACAATCAATTGATTTTTCACAGGCTACCCCTGAAGGCAACCAGGTTATGCTCAGTTCTTTTAAGGGAAAATATGTGCTGGTAGATTTCTGGGCCAGTTGGTGCAGGCCCTGCCGTCTTGAAAATCCAAATTTGGTCAAAGCATATAACAGGTACAAAGATAAAAACTTTACGGTGTTTGGCGTTTCACTGGACAAAGATCGCTCACCCTGGGTAAAAGCCATTAAAGACGATAAACTTGCCTGGACACAGGTCAGTGACCTGAAATTCTGGAATAACGAAGCAGCCACAAAATATAAGATACAGTCTATTCCTCAAAATTTTCTGATCGATCCCTCCGGTAAGATCATTGCTAAAAACCTTCGGGGGGAAGACCTCGATAAGGAATTGGCAAAACTATTAGGCTCCAGCAAATGATAGCAGAATTTTTTTTATAACCGGTTGTTTTAAAATTCAAATTGTTGTTTTTTTAATGGTGGTTTTACTACAGACCCCAACGTATGCTCCATTGTAGCTTCTCCTAATTACTTGTTTGCAACTGTCTTTTGTACAATTGAATGGCATTTTCATACCCCATATAAAGTGCTTCTGAGATCAACGCATGACCGATGGAGACTTCCAGCAGACCCGGAATATTGGCGGCAAAAAATTGCAGGTTCTCAAGGTCCAGATCATGTCCGGCATTAATGCCTAATCCGTGTTTGATGGCGGCCTGTGCAGCATAAACATAGTCCCGGATCGCATCGTGTTTATCGTTGTGAAAACATTCTGCATACCGCTGCGTATACAATTCAATGCGGTCAGTGCCCGTCGTTGCAGCGGCCTCCACCATTTCCACTACCGGATCTATAAAAACAGACGTACGGATGCCTGCTTTTTTAAAAATGGCAATGATACGTATCAGGTACTCTCTATTGGTAATGGTATCCCATCCATGATTGGAAGTAATCTGACCGGGTGCATCAGGTACCAGGGTAACCTGCTGAGGCCTGGTTTCCAGGACGAGATCTACAAATTTTTGTTCCTGACAATTGCCTTCAATATTAAATTCAGTAGTGATTATTTTTTTTATTTCCCGGACATCCCGGTACCGGATATGCCTTTCATCAGGGCGTGGATGCACCGTTACTCCGTCAGCACCAAAACGCTGTGCATCTATAGCTGCTTTTACTACATCCGGATTGTTTCCGCCCCGGCTGTTCCGCAGCGTGGCAAACTTATTAATATTTACAGAGAGCTTTACCATCCGGCAAAAGTAATAAATAAAAAAAAGGAGCCGGCCAATAGCTCCTTTTTAAAAAATTTGTTTCGCTTGTTAAGGTTGGTTTATAAAAGAGTTGATTATTCTTTTGTAAGCCTGCTGGAGAAAAGAACAGTGCCTTCATTATCAATAATATCGAGCAAAAACAAACCATTGTCTAAATTGCCTAATTCATTGATAGCAGTGACATTTGTTCCCTTTACCAGATACCAACTGAACATCTTAACAATTCTACCGCCTTCGTTAAACATTCTGACGATAATGTTTTTATTGTTTTCACAATAAACATCCAGTGTCAGAACAGTGTAAAACGGATTAGGACGCACTGTTACTTTTGTGATCATATTGCTTTTTTTAACGGGTAGGGAATCGGTATTGCAAACTTCATCCGCGTTAGACTTTGCTATCCTGTTAAACATTTCCAATCTCGATACA
>JAYUXA010000087.1:0-4009 GCA_043753245.1 Chitinophagaceae bacterium | reverse complement strand
CAAACCTTCCTTTGTTTCGATAATTTCCTGTACTTCTTCATAACTGAAACGATGATTGGAATGAATAACGGTTTTGCCTATCCAGTGTGATTTTACATTTCCTTTCGGGCTAATAATAAAAACGGCTGAAAAGGTTAGTTTATCTTCCTTAGGACGAAGGGAGCACAACTCATTGGAAATTCTTTCGGGCAGCATTGGTAAAACCCGGTCTGGAAGATAAACCGATGTAGCCCTGTCGTATGCTTCCTTATCCAATGCAGAATCCGGCTCTATATAATGGCTCACATCTGCAATGTGCACGCCTATTTCATAATTGCCGTCTTCCAGCAGGCTCAGCGAAATGGCATCATCAAAATCTTTTGCATCAGCCGGATCGATGGTGAGGGTTAGTGTTTTTCTAAAGTCTTTCCTTTTACTGATCTCCGCTTCTGATATCTGATCGGGAATTCGTTCAGATGCTTCTATTACCTCTTCCGGAAATACCAGGGTAAACCCGCTTTCCATTAAGATCTGCTTCATGGCGAAATCATTCTCATCTTCCTGATCCATCACCTGTATGACTTCCCCTACGGGCTTTTTATTCTTCTGCCATTCCGTAATTCTAACGATTACCATGTCCGATTCTGTAGCATTTTTAATTTTATCCAGGGGAATAAAAATATCGGGCATAGGTTTTTCCACTTCGGCAACAAAAAAAGCAAATTTATCGCTGATCTGAATTTTACCTGGAAATTCCATTCGCTTTCTCTTCACTACTTCCACGATTTCCCCCTGCTGCCTTCCGCGTTTGGAAAAGTCTCCTTTGATACTAGCCTTAACGGTATCGCCATGCAAGGCAGTGTTAAAGTCGTTTGGACGAACCATAATATCACTGGTTGCTCCCACCACGATCACAAACCCCATTCCGGATCTCGTAATATCCAGCGTTCCGGTAACAGTGGTGGATTTTGAATTATGGTGTGCCTTATTTTCTTTGTGCTGCTCTTTAGTATGTTCTTTATGATGTTTTTTCTTAGGCATTATTTTGCTGGTTTTGTTGGGTGAACCCAGTTATGAATGTAGTGATTAATTCAGTAAACGATTCCTCTTCACCAAACAGGAATTGCATTTGCATCGGGATAACATATAATGGATAGCCGGCGAGCGATTGTCCGAACTTTACCAGTCTTACTGCATCCTTTTCTGTAGTTAATATTATTTTATTGGATGATTGGATAGAATCAAACCGTTTCCGGATCTCTTTCCAGTCATCGATACGGAATACATGATGGTCATCGTATAAGATTTCGTAATAGGTACCCGAGTTATCGGAAAGGTATTTCTTCAGCGGTCTGGGATTTGCGATGCCGCTAATAAGCAGCACTTCCATATTCTCATCTATTGTTTTCTCTGTTTTAGTATTAATAATATGATAAGGGGTGGAATACTGTATGGTAGTGAAAAATATTTTTTGGGATACGCCGGGAGCTACTTCGAGAATCAGTTCTTCTTTTTCTGCAATGTTAAGATCGGGTCTGCACTTGGTTATTACAATTGCATCAGCCCTTTTATAGCTGCTTTTAAGATCACGAAGATCGCCTGTAGGTAAATACCAATCCCTGGTAAAAAGGTTGTTATAGTCTGTCAGAATAATGTTCAGTCCCGCATGCACATACCGGTGCTGAAATGCATCGTCAAGCACGATCACCTGCGTACCGGGACGATCGTGAAGCAACTGAGGAATAGCAACGATCCGTTCTTCTCCTACTGCTACCGCCACACCGGGAAATTTATTGAAGAACAGCATCGGTTCATCACCAATCTCCAGTGCGGTAACGCCGGTCGTAGCCAATGCGTAACCGCTGGTTTTTCGCTTATAACCTCTGCTCAAAACAGCTATATGATAATGGTTTTTGATTTTTCCGATAATAAATTCTACCATAGGGGATTTACCTGTACCACCGGAGGAAAGGTTACCGATACCGATAATCGGAATGTTAAAGGATACGGAGGTAAACAGACCCTTGTCGAATAGTTTATTTCTGATCCAGATCACAGCACCATAAATCAGGGAGAAAGGGAAGAGCAACATTCTTACAGGCCGCAGAAGAGGAGCGTTAAAATTCATAAACACGCATAGGTGTGATGCAAAAATTTAAAGGTACGTCAAATTCACTGATGTCTCCGACCGGTGCCACAGGCTCAAAAAATGAAAATCCTACCTTGATCACTTCTGGTCGGCATTGGGGAAGCCATCTGTCGTAGTATCCTTTGCCGTAGCCTATCCGGAAGCCATCCACGTCTACCGCCAGCAGGGGTACCAATACAAGGTCAAAAATATCCGGTGGCAGGATTTCGCCTTCAGAGGGCTCTCTGATCAGATACCGATTTTCTGCAAAAGAGGAAGTGTTTTCAATACGTACCGCTTCCATTTGATACGCGTTCTTAATTATTCTCGGATGGGCAATGGTAATTCCCGGATGAGTTGCAGATAGCGATTGTTCACAGGCGGCTACATCAAACTCTTTATGGTGTGAAATGGGTGAATAAGAAAAAACAGCATTTATGTTGCTGAACTGAAGCCGGTTAAAATGTCCAATGATCGCTGCTGATCCCTTAATTATTTCCAGTTCGGAAAGCAGGAGCCTTTTCTGAAGAAAAACAGTTCTGATCTCCTTTTTATTCATGAGAAACTGTTGAATTGAAACGTGCCGCCTGCTGCAGGACAAACGCAGCGTCAACAACAGCAGAGTCTGGGATGGACATTATGCGTGGAATGCCCGTCCAGTTAACGATCTCTTCTTCATAATTCAGGTAATTGCCATTGAAAATCCATCCGCGTACTGTTATATCGTGGTATTTACAAACGGCTGCACTCATAAGTGAATGATTGATGCTGCCCAGCTCATTTCTGCTCACCAGCACCACCTCCGCATTTAATTTTTTTATCAGGTCAATTACAAACATATTCTTCCCAAGTGGCACCAGTAAACCACCGGCTCCTTCCACAATTAAATGCTCTGAAGGAGGCAGATGAGTAAAAATTTCATTCAGATCAATATCCGTATTTTCTTCGCGCGCCGCTATATGGGGAGAGGCCGCAAGTTTCAATTTATAGCGTTCCGGATGAATAACAGATTTCCTGTTGGAAATAAGTCTGTACACCTGTTCGCTGTCAGTTCCCTGCTCATAACCAGCCTGAACAGGTTTCCAGTAATCCGCTTTGAGGGCTTCCACCAGAATGGCCGAGACCAGTGTTTTACCAATACCAGTACCGGTGCCGGAAACAAATAATCTTGTATTCATTTATTTACAAAAATACTAAAGAGGGTGGAACCGTAATTGCGCAAACTAAAAAAATAGGGAAATGTTTTGAACTCATTGCGGGGAGTATGCTCCAGTATAAACCATCCACCAGGATTCAACAACTGATGCTCAAAAACGCCAGGTGGCAGTTCATCAATGGTTGTTAATGCATAGGGAGGCCCTGCAAAAATTAGATCGAATTTTTCCGTGCACTGTGAAATGAACCTGAACACATCCATTTTTACCGGAATGAAATTTTCCAGTTTCAGTTCATCCGCTGTTTTTTTGATGAATTCAAACATCATCGGGTCCTTTTCAACGATCGTACAACTTGCTGCATTACGGGAAGCGAGTTCATAACTGATGCTGCCTGTGCCGCCGAAAAGATCCAGTGTTTTTAGTACACTGATATCCAGGTTATTCTCAATGATATTAAACAATCCTTCTTTTGCAATGTCGGTGGTGGGCCTGGTAAACGGCATTTTTACCGGAGGTTTAATTTTTCTTCCCCCCATTTCTCCCCCTATAATGCGCATAAGGACATTTTCAGCAGCGGTGAAAAATAATGGACGGGATAATCTTTCAGCAGATCATGGCTTTCTATTTCATCGGGAACGCCTTCTTCCGTTACATCCGGAAAATATTTCAGCAGTTCGGTATATAACGAAGACTCGCTGTCTATAAGGCCGGAAACACATAATAACATATCGGCTACCACGATGTT
>JAYUXA010000086.1:0-4021 GCA_043753245.1 Chitinophagaceae bacterium | reverse complement strand
ATATTTTCAAGACTTGATACCATAGCCCACAAATGTAGATTAATGATGGATTATAATTAAGGTTGGGGGACTTTAATATATGGAAGTGTTTTATGCTATACTATTCCCTTAATATTGGACCAGTGGGAAAGTTAATTATTTCCATAAATGACTGCAATTTACAGAAAGCGGAAAACGGCACTGGTGGAGTGCTAGTTTTTGAGGTGCATAATATATTGACTCTACGCAAAAAAAAGGCTGCAAGAAATTGAAAACCTGCAATCAGCCATTAATAAATATGATCAATTGGTTAGCCATTATTTAAACCTATTTTTGTAAAAAATACAGGTATGACAACAACCAGTCTCTCCCAAAAACTGCACAGCTATCTTGAAGCAGCTGATGATAAAAAGTAAAGGCAATGTATGTAATGATGCAGGGAGATATAGAGGAATCAGCAGGTGGAATATAATGATGACTTCAAAAAAGCACTAGACAATCGTTATGCGGATTATAAAAGTGGAAAAGTAAAATTGATTACCGGAGCCCAGAGTAAAAATAGGATACAGAACCTACTGAAATCCAGTCATAAGAAATGAGTTATCAATATATTCTTCATGATAGCCCTCAAAAGTATTATGAAGAAGCGTTACAATGGTACATGAAGAGAATTGAACAGGCAACAGATAATTTTATCAGGGTATGTTGATATCGCATTACAATAGACATGCAGTTATCCTGGCCGATGGCGACAACCTCACCAAAGCTGCCAAGCTTAAAATCATTCAATAAACGAAGCCCGAACTTGCCGGGCTTCGTTTATTCTGCTATAGAAAAATATGCGATCGACCCCAAAATCTATACATGATTAACTCCAGGAATTAGTTTCTTTTAAGCTTTTATTGCAGGGGCATAAACTTTACGGAATTAGCTGAACTAGGTGCTAGTGATCCCTGCACCGCCCGGCCATTAACTGGTTTCCAGTACAAAGCGTTCTTGGCGGGAGCCGAAGAGGAGTCTTTTTAGATTAGCCAGTTCATGATTTAAGGACACCACTTTGATGACCTCCTGCTCGTATAACTTCTTATAATCTATGTTTTCGGTGGTCTGCATTGATAAGAGCAAAGCTATGCTGACAAAGGGTTACGGCCAATAATTAAGGCATCAATAGTTATACAGCTGTATTGGGAATAAAGGCACCTAAAGTTTTGATTTTTTTATTTTCGATCCGAAAAATGTTGATAACTCACCCTGATATTTTGTAACGCTTGCGATATTCTATTTTTTGGAGTGCGACCCCCTGCAACATGAACTGCAATTGCTGATAAGTGATGCTCATAGTGGTCGCATCAGAGCCTGGGAGCGGCAACTCATACGTACCATGCTGGAGGCGTTTATAGTAAAGTGCAAATCCGTCACCTTCCCAAAGCAATAGTTTAATGTGAGTCCGGTTACGGTTTAAAAAAATAAAGATCGATCCGTGGAGAACCTGCTGGTTCATCTGTGATGACACGATGTCTGACAGGCTATCAAATCCTTTTCTCATATCGGCCCGGGACTGGTATAAAAAATATTGAATTATCGCAGAGAGATGAAGCATTACTGGTTGGTTAAGGCTTTCAGGTAATCAACACTAACCTGGCTATTAAAAAGAATCTGGATCCCATTTGGCAAACGGATCTCGATAGTATTAACGGAGGCTATTTGCAACGGTTGCAATTGAATAAAGGAACCAGCCTTAGGTAACTGCTTATCAACTTTGATTGTCTGTTGCTTTTTAAAACACTTGAGCCAATAATAAAATACATGAGCCGCAATGTTGTGTTGCTGGTAAAAATCCTTTTGCCTTAGTCCACTCTTCTGCCATTGCCCTATCATAGACATCATCGCTTTGCGATCATTCTCTCCTAAACGCATACTTGTAAATTTTTACTTACAAATATCACAGCGTTCAAGCATATGAGCAATGGCGGGTTGGCCGGTGGCTTACTTTGTACAAGGCGTAATGTTTTTAATTCCTACGCCTATTTTAAATGGTAGTTGCGCGAGGGCAGGCGAAAATGTCATAGCCAGAACGAGCAGAATAAGACCAATAAAAGGAACTTTCATAAATAGATAATAAGAAGATGGTAGTAATAGCCTACACAGTACAATTTCGTTAACACGCCCTGGCAAAACAGACCGTTTCCTCACTATGAATCGTGAAGTGGTCCAAAAAGATTTCGTATCCTAAATTCAAATCAAGAATCCAATTTGGAATCTGACACATGTCGCCCAAACTATGGTAAATGGCAATCGCTAAGTTAGGACGAAAGCGTCGAAGCGTTTCGATTGCACCTTGCAGCGCTCCTAGCTCTGCCCCTTCAATGTCCATCTTAATGAAATCGATACGATCAATTTTGTTCTCTTTAACGAAATCGTCGATAGATATCGTTTGGGTTGAACCCGAATGCCCAATGAAGGGATGTGAAACAATTTTACTTGATGGGCCCTGATCTTGAAAGTAGATGGTGTGATTGCTAATATTAGCGACCGGTTGTTCAACCAATTGGATGATTGATTGAAGATCAGGGTTTAGATTTAAGTTAATTTTAAAAAGCAGGACGTTGCCAGGAATGAATTCAAAAGAATATACTTTACCTCCGGTTCCAGTCTTATTCGCAAAATAAAGGGCGGTGTCGCCCCAGCATCCGCCTAAGTCTAAAACGACATTACCGGGCTCGACTTGAATAGGAGTTGGTACTGATTTTTTATACGAATATTGTTCTAAAAGAAAAGTGGTTGTAATACCGATGGCAGCAAAATATAGCTGAATATCGATGCCGATAGGTCTCAAGTCGAATCGCGACAACATGAAGTTCATAAAATGGGGATCATAGGTGTCTTTCTGATCAACTAACGACTCTGCTAGAGCAATTTGTTGCCAATAATCAGGCGTATTACGTGAAAGCCTCACCTTTTCATAGCCTAGCTCGCGATAAGCAAGTAACGAAACCAGCAATTCGCGATCCTCCTGTCGCTGAAGACTGTCAAATAGACGTTGAAAACGATCAGCGTGCGGAAGAATTGTTGGAGCTTTCCTAAATGCAACTCCGGGACTTGTTTTTTCGCCTACTGATCTATTCCACAAGATCTTGAGACGCTGAAAGGTGGAAAGATTGTGAGTTGACGCACGAGGTTGACCAAATCGACGTCGGTCAAAATTTTCTGAGCCGAAGCTGTTCTGCTTTGAACTTTCTAATGTTGTCTCTAACGCCTGCATAATAGTAGTATTCATTGAGAGAATGGTTTAGTTCGTTTTTGCGTTACTCTTCTGGGTATCCGTAAATTAAGAAGTTTTTCTGATTGAGTGTGATTATTAAATTATTATGTGTTGTGCTATTTAAATGTGAGTTGCTTTGTTCTTTATATTTATCCTTTCCACGAACCCCTTGATTATTATTTCAATAGTTCAGCATAATTCTGCGGCAGCAGTTTATCAATTGCATTTATTTTATGGTCGTTGATATTTTCAAATATATAGGTAAGCCATTCAATGGGATTTACGTTGTGCAGTTTGCAGGTAGCAAATAAGCTATTGAGCATGGCATATCTTGCGGCGGCTTCATGATTTGTGCAGGCAAAAATAGTAGAGTTAATAAAAGGTGCGCTACAAGAAAGTGTTACATGCGAGTTAACACGGCTGAAGCTTTTCACTGAATATAGACACTTGTAAGTATTCTTAAACCCTAGACAGTTTTAAACTAGAAAGTTGTAGTCGGTAACCAACTTGTAATTTGCCGATTACAAAAGTCTACTATTGACTTAAGAATAGCCGCTCAGAGATATTTATTTACCAGGCTTTTTGACCGGCTTAGGCGGCTCTGCACGGACAACTGTAGAGGAAATTTGCCGGGTATTACCTTTGGTGGCACCTTCTTTCAGCGATTCTCCAGCTTTGTTTTCTATATATTGTTTCATGATTGCAACGTTTTTAGGACAGGCACCTCAATTGTACATTGTTCTGAGGCACGACAAAGATACACCTTATCTAAATTATACA
>JAYUXA010000085.1:0-8480 GCA_043753245.1 Chitinophagaceae bacterium | reverse complement strand
ACACGGGAAAATTTACAGGGAGAAGTCCGAAAGACAAATTTACGGTGATGGACGACCTGACCAGGGATACTATTTACTGGAATGAGTTCAATATTGCTATTCAGCCCGAAAAGTATGAACTTATCTATCAGAAAATAAGCGCATACCTGGACAAACTTTCGGAGTTGTGGATTCGTGACTGCACGGCGTGTGCAGATATCCGGTATCGGTTGAATTTACGCCTGATAAGTGAAAAACCCTGGACCAGTCTGTTCGCTTATAATATGTTTCTCCGCCCTATTGCATCTGAACTGGACGGGTTTGATCCGGAATGGACCATTCTGTCAGCTCCCGGTTTAAAACTGGATCCGGTAGAGTGTGGTATCCGGCAAAATAATGCCACTATAATTAATTTTACCAACAAAACGATCCTGATCGCAGGGTCCGGCTATACCGGGGAGACTAAAAAAGGAATTTTTTCTATTTTGAATTACATATTGCCTTACCAAAAAGGAGTGCTGAGCATGCACTGCTCGGCCAACAGGGGCAGGAATGGAGATACTGCCTTATTTTTTGGCCTTAGTGGAACCGGAAAAACCACTCTGAGTGCGGATCCCCTGCGGCAATTGATCGGAGACGATGAGCATGGATGGAGCAATACAGGGATCTTTAATTTTGAAGGGGGATGTTATGCCAAGACCATTAACCTGAGCCCGGAAAAAGAGCCGGAGATCTACCATGCTATCCGCCCCGGCGCGCTGGTGGAAAATACCAGCTTTTTCAGGGATACGAATACGATTGACTTTTCTTCTGCTGCCATTACCGAAAATACACGCGTTTCTTACCCGCTCGATTTTATCAGCAACGCCTGCCACCCCTCCCTGGGAGACACGCCTTCCAATATATTTTTTCTAACCTGTGATGCCTGTGGTGTGCTGCCCCCGGTATCCAGGCTAAGTCCTGCACAGGCTATGTACCAGTTTATATCCGGGTATACGGCAAAGGTGGCTGGCACCGAAACCGGCGTTACGGAACCACTGCTAACGTTCAGTGCCTGTTTCGGAGCTCCGTTTCTACCACTTCACCCAGGTAAGTATGCTTCGATGCTTGGTGAAAAGATGCGAAAAAATAAGGTGAAGGTCTGGTTGATCAATACGGGTTGGACAGGTGGAGCTTATGGTACGGGAACACGAATTAAATTATCCTACACAAGAGCCATGATCACCGCCATACTGCAGAGTGAACTGGAAGTAGTCGGCTATTCCCGTCACCCGGTATTCGGAATGGAAGTGCCCCTGTCCTGTCCGGGTGTTCCTGCTGAACTGCTGAATCCACGTACTACCTGGACGGATAAAGCGATGTACGATCGTAAAGTCGTTGATCTTGCCAATAAATTCATAAATAACTTTAAAAAATATGCTGCCGACGCTGATCAGGAAATAATCAATTCAGGCCCCGTAGTATAAATAAAATTTTAATGATAATTTGCAGCTGATGCTGCAAAAATTAGTACTGGTACTGCTCAGTTCCATGGTGTGGATTTCTCCTGATGAAAACCTGATCGACTGGAATTCGTCGAATAAATTAGACTGGTCTGACTTTAAGGCGCGGCCAGACGGTAGTTCTTCCAACGCTGCACTGACCAGCAGCACCATCAACGTAGAATTTGCATACGATAAAAACGGGTTAAAACATACCATCACCTGTCGTTTTAATAAATTAAAATCCTGGGTGAGGGTTAAAAATAATTATATCCTGAATCATGAACAGGGGCATTTTGATCTTGCTGAAATCTATGCCCGTGAACTGCACAGGAAACTGAAAGAATATCAATTTCGTAAAGAAACTGCCAGTGAGGATCTGAATAAATTGTACAACCGGGTTATGAAAGAACATCTCGAATCTCAGGATCTGTACGACCGGCAGAGCAATCATTCTATTGATTCCACGAAGCAACGCTACTGGGATAATAAAATCAAAGCGAACCTGAAAGAATTGGAAGAGTATGCCGACTATCGCTAGCCGGCAGATAGATAGATCCTTTTAAAACAATCCGTACAGAGTGGAATCTATCTTTTGAATAATCTCGCCCAGATTTTCATCGCTTTCTCCAAATTTATTCCGGTCGATATCAATAACCAGCAGCGGGCCTTCGCGGTAACCCTCTATAAATTTATTGTAGAAATCATTAAGGCGCTTTAAATAATCAAGCCGGATATTTTCTTCGTACTCACGTCCTCTTTTTTGTATCTGCGCTACCAGAGTAGGTACTGATGCTTTTAAATAGATCAGCAGATCGGGCGGCTGCACCATGGATTTCAGCGTTTCAAAAAATGCGAAATAATTATCAAAATCCCGGCGTCCCATAAGTCCCATCTCATGAAGATTTGGCGCAAAGATGTGGGCATCTTCATAAATGGTTCTATCCTGTATAACTGTTTCCGTGCCACGCTGGATATCGAGTAATTGATTAAGCCTTCCGTTTAAAAAATAGATCTGCAGATTGAAACTCCAGCGGGGCATGTCTTCATAAAAGTCGGAGATATAGGGATTGTGATCTACATCTTCAAACTGTGGTATCCATTTATAATGTTTGCTGAGTAATTCGGTGAGTGTTGTTTTACCGGCGCCAATGTTTCCGGCTACCGCAATATGCTTAGGTTTTTTATTTTTTGCCATAATCTTCTTAGCTATAAAATGATCATCAGAGTAGAAAAATTAACTGCGCTGGTTCGTTCATTGCGTTTTAATTATTCCTGGTCTCTGCCTGAAATAATTAAAAATAATCCAGCCTCATTGTACTTTTCACCAGGTCGAGGGTGTGCCGGGCACTCTCTCTTGCCTTTGCTGCTCCATTGGCCATTATTTGTTTAAGATACTCTTTATCATCAAAAATAAGTTTCGATTTTTCCCGGATTGGTTTCACGAGCAGGATCATATCTTCTGCCAGTTGTTTCTTCAGGTCGCCATACCGGATCGATCCATTCTGATAGTCCTCATCGAATTTTTTTACCATCTCTGTTGTACTCACCAGTTCCAGAAGCAGGAATAAATTAGCAACATTAGGCGTTTTCGCAGATCCGGAATGCGTTGGTACGGTATCCGTCGGGGCCTTCATGATCTTTTTATGGATCAGGTCGTCTTCATCTGATAAAAAAATCGTGGCATTGGGATTTTCGCTTTTGCTCATCTTTCCCGATCCGTCAAGCGCAGGCACTTTCACAAGGCCATGGCCGTAATTAAATGCATGTGGTTCGGGGAAAACCGTTCCATAGCGATGATTAAAACGATGCGCGAAATTGCGCGCCATTTCGAGGTGCTGTTCCTGGTCTTTACCTACAGGCACAAGGCTGGCCCGGTGCAATAAAATATCGGAGGTCATCAGCACCGGATAGGTAAGCAGACCTGCATTGATATTGTCGGGATGCTGGCGGGCCTTGTCCTTAAAGGTGGTCGTTTTTTCCAGCTCTCCTTTATATGCGAGCATATTCAGGAACAGGTATATCTCAGCGGTTTCCGGCACATGACTCTGGCAGTAGAGTACTACTTTTTCAGGATCCAGTCCGCAGGCAATATTTTCGGCCAGCACACGCTGCACATTTGATTTCAGTTCGCTGGTATCCGGATGTGTGGTAAGGGAATGCAGATCCGCCACCATAAAAAAACAACGGTATTGATCCTGCATGCGCACGTAATTTTTAATGGCTCCGAAATAATTGCCCAGGTGCAGAAAGCCTGTGCTACGGATGCCACTCATTACGATGTCATTGGTATTTTGCATAAGGAGGCGAAGATAAGGAGTTGGTAGTTTATCTTGCGTCAATGGGGCAGTTACGATTTGAACTTCATAAAACCAGTACGGGTTCACAGGCACGTGCGGGTAAAATAATTACCGACCATGGAGTCATTGAAACGCCCATCTTTATGCCGGTGGGTACCGTAGGTACTGTAAAGGCTGTTAGTCAGGAGCAACTCCAAACAGATGTGCAGGCACAGATTATATTAGGCAATACGTATCATCTTTATCTGAGGCCATCTCTGGAAGTACTGGAAGCTGCAGGCGGTTTGCATCAATTCAACGGATGGCACAAACCGATACTAACCGATAGCGGGGGGTATCAGGTTTTTTCTCTTGCCAATTCCAGAAAGATCACGGAAGAGGGAGTTGTTTTCCAGTCGCATATCGACGGATCGAAACATTTATTCACTCCTGAGAAGGTAATGGATATTCAGCGGGTGATCGGTGGAGATATTATTATGGCTTTTGATGAATGCCCGCCCTATCCCAGCGATTTCAGTTATGCTCAGCAATCCATGTACCTGACCCACCGCTGGCTGGATCGTTGTTTTGTTCGTTTTAATGAAACGCCGGATAAATATGGATACACCCAAAATCTATTTCCCATTGTACAGGGAGGCGTATATCCAGAATTGCGCAAGGCTTCCTGTGCGCATATTGCTGCAGCCAACGCTACCGGCAATGCCATCGGTGGCCTCAGTGTAGGGGAGCCCGAAGAAATGATGTATGACCTGACGGCATTGTGTTGTGAAAACCTTCCTGTTGAAAAGCCCCGTTATCTGATGGGGGTGGGCACTCCATGGAATATCCTGGAATGCATTTCTTTGGGCATCGACATGTTTGATTGTGTGATGCCTACCCGCAACGGACGCAATGCCATGTTGTTTACCAGCAAAGGAATTATTAATATAGATAATAAAAAATGGGAAAAGGACTTCAGTGTGCTCGATGAGGGATTTAAAAGTCCGGTGAGTAATTATTACAGCAAAGCCTACCTGAGGCATCTTATCAAAGCCAAAGAAATTCTGGGCCTCACCATTGCCAGTGTACACAATCTTGCCTTTTATATGTATCTGGCAAGGGAAGCACGCCGCCGCATTCTGGAGGGCAGCTTTGAAAGATGGAAGAACGAACAGGTGACTTTGTTAAAAACGAGATTGTAATCCGTTAGGGGCGTTCTCTTTCGATTGATCAATTTACATTGTGACAGATCAATAAATGAAAGCGGTTTTAACGTTTTTATTTTTTAGATTGATCAAATAACCAGGGTAACAATTCTGGTTCGGCAAATGCTTTGGTCCAGCTGTCGTGTCCCACACCGGCGTATTCGGAATACTCTACCCATGCACCAGCAGCTTTTAATGTTTTAACCATCAGTCTCGAATTGCTTACCGGCACTACCGGATCGCTGCCTCCATGGAAAACCCAGATAGGAAGGTTTTTCCCATATACCGCAATCTTAGCAGCATCTCCGCCGCCGCAGATTGGAAATGCTGCGGCAAAAAGTTCCGGTTTACGCCATAGCAGTTCGAATGTTCCCATTCCACCCATTGACAAACCGCCGATATAGATTTTTAATTTATTTATCTGTGGTGTTTTTGACAGGGAGTCGATCATGTTTTCTACCAGTGCCAGTGCTTTAGTTGCCGGACCTTTAGAATTAAATTTAAAGGCACCCAGAGAATCTTTTTTGTTGGGATCGCGTTCAAGCTTCGCCCAGAAATCTGACTCCGGACATTGGGGAAACACGACAAAAGCAGGAAATTTTTCCCGGTTTAAAGAGTCGGCGAAAAGT
Source organism: Chitinophagaceae bacterium (assembly GCA_043753245.1). Lineage (GTDB taxonomy): Bacteria > Bacteroidota > Bacteroidia > Chitinophagales > Chitinophagaceae > Flavitalea. The sequence continues at coordinate 2,907 of JAYUXA010000085.1, read as the reverse complement.
GCTGCTCCGTGCACCAGTTGTTTTTCATTATCACTGCCTCTTTCTCCTGAGCCGTGCAATACTACTACAAGAGGATACTTTTTATTAACATCATAGCGGATGGGATATAAAATCCGATAGTTAAGGGTATCGCCCCCTTTGGCATAAACAGTCTTTTTAAAAAGAGAAGTATCCTGGGCGGAAGAAGTCATCACAATTAACAGGCTTAATAGTAAACAGACGGATCGCATATCAGGAAGGTACAAACTTTTAAATTACTTTTGGCGGCATCTAACACTATGTTTAAAAAACTGGATTGGTATATTATTAAAAAAATGCTTACCACCACGGTGTTCATGGTACTGATCTTTTCAGTGATCTCCAGTGTGGTCGATGCCAGCGAAAAAGCAGATGATTTTGTACGCTCGGGTGTTTCCGCATATTACATCATCACCAAATACTTCTCGGGCTTTATTGCATTTATCATTTCCATGATTTTTCCGTTGATGGTCTTTATCGCCGTTATCCTGTTCACTTCGCAGATGGCGGGCAGGTCGGAGATCGTAGCCATCCTGGCCGGCGGGGTAAAATTCAACCGGTTTCTGAGGCCCTACCTTATAGGGGCTATATTTCTCGGGGGTATTTTCTGGTTGTCCATACAATTCCTGATCCCCAGGGCCAATACCCTGCGGGCGAATTTTATGGCTACGTATGTGGACAGTAAAAGCTCTTACGAAATTGGCCAGTACCTCGCAAAAGGAAGTAGTTTTTATATACGGCTGGATTCCAATACCTACGCCGGCCTTCGAAATTACGACACCACTTCGAGGACTGCCTATGGAGGATTTTTTATGGACCGCCTCCAGGGCAATACCGTGATCTATAATTTAAGGGCGCAGACCATGCGCTGGGATACGGCTAAGAAAAAATGGATGATGGAGCGGGTAGTGGAACGTTATATCACAGGCATCACTGAAAAAGTTGATTCGCACGATACCCTTTATTTAGATACGAAGATCAAGCCTTCGGAGATCAGGCCCGACAAATACCTTAAAGACAAGATGACTACTCCGGAGTTACAGAAATTTATACGGCTGGAAGAACAAAGGGGTACAGAAGGACTGAACGATTACAAGGTAGAAAAATATAAAAGAGACGCAACACCTTTTTCCGTGCTGCTGCTGTCGCTTATGGGGGCCATAGTAGGCTCCAGAAAAACAAGGGGGGGAAGTGGTCTGCACCTGGCCGTCGGGATCATCCTGGCTGCCTGTTTTGTGGTGATGGATAAGTTTTCCGTGACTTTTTCCACAAAGGGTGATCTTCCTCCAATTATAGCCGCATGGATGCCCAATTTTATATTTACGCTGGTAGCGATCTATCTGTATATAAGAGCTCCGAAATAACCGTATTTTAATTCTTTAAAAACCGAATTAAGGCTTGTTATAAGTAAATTCGCAAATCAAATAAAAGTTCCGATGGCAATCATAAAAGACCGGTTTAAAGTTAAAGCAGAGGCTGCTGCCCTGGAAATCAAAGAACTGCTCAGGGAGCATGGCACTAAAAAAATCGGGGAGGTACAGCTTTCCCAGATTTACCAGGGCATGCGCGGCATCACCGGTCTGGTATCTGAAACCTCCTTGCTGGATTCAAAAGAAGGGATTCGTTTTCGTGGATATTCGATTCCTGAGCTGCAGGAAAAATTGCCTAAGGCTAAGGGCGGCCGTGAACCATTGCCGGAAGGATTATTTTACCTGATGCTGATCGGAGAACTCCCCACGGAAGAAGATGTTGCACACGTTACTTCAGTATGGCAGCGTCGTTCGCATGTTCCAAACCATGTATTCGATGTGATCGATGCGTTGCCGGTGAGCTCGCATCCGATGACGATGTTTGTATCTGCTATTATCGCGCTCCAGACAGAAAGTAATTTTGCCAAGCAGTATGCGGAAGGCATGAATAAAAAAGATTACTGGGAAGCGGTGTTTGATGATTCCATGGACCTGATTGCAAGGCTTCCGAGGGTTGCGGCGTATATCTATAGAAGAAAGTATAAAAATAACGATCATATACATCCGAATGGATTGCTGGACTGGTCGGGCAACCTTGCCCACATGCTGGGATACAATGACGACAGTTTTAAAGAGCTGATGCGTTTGTACATGACGATACACGCAGATCATGAAGGTGGAAATGTCAGTGCCCACACTACCCACCTGGTAGGATCTGCATTGAGTGATCCCTATTTGTGCCTGGCCGCAGGAATGGCCGGACTGGCAGGTCCTTTACACGGGCTGGCGAACCAGGAAGTGATCAAATGGATATTCGAATTAAGGGAAACATTGCAAACCGAATCTCCTTCCAAAGAGCAGATAGCAGATTATGTAAAAAAGACCCTGAGCGAGGGAAAAGTAGTTCCGGGGTATGGTCACGCAGTATTGCGTAAAACCGATCCGCGGTTTACGGCGCAGATGGAATTCGGTAAAAAACATATGGCCGATGATCCGCTGGTGCAGACGGTATGGAACGTGTACGAGGTGGTGCCTCCGATATTGGAGTCGCTGGGCAAGGTAAAAAATCCCTGGCCGAATGTGGATGCGCACAGTGGCGCGCTGCTGGTGCATTACGGGTTGGTGGAATATGAGTTTTACACTGTATTATTTGGTGTAAGCCGCTCGCTGGGAGTGCTGGCAAGTCTGATCTGGAGCAGGGCATTGGCCTTTCCATTGGAGCGCCCGAAATCGGTGACCACGGAGCTGGTGAAAAGATGGCTGAAGGGCGAGGATGAGATCTGGGGGGATTAATATATATTTGCGATCCTTTTTAGTATAGGTGTGAAGAAGGGATTAAAGGGGGATTAGCTCAGTTGGCTAGAGCGCTAGCATGGCATGTTAGAGGTCATCGGTTCGACCCCGATATCCTCCACTTTCT
>JAYUXA010000084.1:0-4037 GCA_043753245.1 Chitinophagaceae bacterium | reverse complement strand
CTGTACATCAACTCCGATCCTTGTGTGCAGCAATCGATCATCCTATTATTCTGCTGGGAGGTAAGGAAGACCGGGAAAATGGTGAGCTTATCGCTGAGGTGGATGGAGACAGAATATACAATGCCTGTGGCAAATTTAACCTGAATGAATCGGCCGATCTGGTTCGCCGGTCAAGGCTGGTCATATCGCATGATACCGGTCTTCAGTATATCGCTTCTGCGTTCAACAAGCCCACACTGGCAATCTGGGGAAGCACTTCTCCTAAGCTGGATGTAGAACCGTATTTTGCTAAACAAATATTGGTGTCGGCTAAAGAGGTCCCATATGAGAATATCCTCGTAAAGGGATTGCGCTGCCAGCCTTGCAGTAAGTATGGAAATAAAAAATGTCCACTTGGTCATTTTAAATGTATGGAACAAATGGACATTAATTATATAGTCAGCCGTGTCAATACCCGCTTAGGCAGGTAATGTTTTCAGCACATCATTCATATTTCTAACGGCATCGGCGCTTTTGTTAAAAAGGTTCATCTCTTCCTGGTTAAGCTTTACTTCAACAATTTTTTCCCAGCCATTTTTTCCGAGTATTACTGGTACACCCAGACAGATATCTTTCTGGCCATATTCTCCGTTTAGGGCCACGCAACAGCTGATGAGTTTCTTTTCATCTCGCAGGATCGTTTCTACCATTGCTGCACCGGCAGCTCCCGGCGCATACCAGGCAGATGTTCCGATCAGTTTGGTCAAGGTAGCTCCACCCACCATCGTGTCGGCCACGATCTGTTGTTGCTGGGCAGTATTCAGGAATTCCGTGACAGGCAGGCTGTTCCAGGTAGCTAACCGGATCAAAGGGATCATAGTGGTGTCGCCATGCCCACCAATCACCATGGCGTTAAGGTCTGCCGGACTGGCACCGAGCTGTACGCCGAGCTGGTATCGGAACCGGGCGCTGTCCAGTGCACCGCCCATGCCTATAATTCTGTTCTTAGGGATCCCTGTTGCCTGCAAGGCCAGGTAGGTCATGGTATCCATCGGATTACTGATCACGATGATAATGGCATCCGGAGAGTATTTAAGAATATTTTGCGCAACACCTTTCACGATCCCGGCGTTGACGCCGATCAGTTCTTCCCGGGTCATTCCTGGTTTACGGGGAAGGCCTGAGGTGATCACCACTACGGTGCTGCCTGCAGTTTTGGAATAATCGTTGGTAGATCCGGTGATCCTGGTATCGAATCCGAGGAGTGCAGCGGTCTGCATCATATCCTGTGCTTTTCCTTCTGCTATTCCTTCTTTAATATCGAGTAAAACGACTTCTGTTGCCAGTTCTTTACGGGCAATATTATCAGCACAGGTTGCCCCTACGGCACCGGCACCCACTACAGTAACTTTCATGAAATGACATTTGAAATGAGCAATAAATTTGGTCCGTGAAGATAGTTATTTAGCTTCATCCATGATGCCATTCTTAACGGCATACATCACCAGTCCGGCCATAGACTTAGCACCGGTCTTAGTTTTGAGCTTATCGCGGATAGCTTCTACGGTACGTGGGCTGATCTCCACTATGTCTGCGATCTCTTTGGTCGTTTTTTCTTCGCACATCAGTTTCAGTACCCTGAGTTCTTTTTCTGAAAGGTCTGCATCGGGAGAACCGAATGCATCGGAGCGTTTTGTGCGCAGACCGGTAAGCAGTGCTTTATTAGTCAGTTCGTTGAAGAAAAATTCATTTTCGTAGCAGGTTTTAATGGCTTCGTAGATGGTTTCTGAATCAGAGTTTTTAGTCAGATAGCTGTTGGCGCCGATCTCCATTAATTTGGAGATCATCGAATGATCGTTGTGCATGGAAAGAATGATCACTTTTGCATCGGGACGTAACTTTCTGATCTCAGGCAGGGTTTGGATGCCATCCATAATAGGCATCTGAATATCCAGTAGAATTACATCCGGCTCGATATGTTTAAGGAGATTGAGCAGCTGCATTCCGTTGTCGGCTTCGGCTATCAGTTCCACGTCTTTTTTCACAGAGAGGGCGGTTTTTACTCCAGCGCGGAAAAGTGCATGGTCATCTGCTATGGCAACTTTGATGGTTCTACCGGGTTCCTGGTGTTTCATGCTGGATTTTCTATTTGATGGTTAGTACAAAGACTTCGCAAGATGGTAATATTTCACGACAAGTACTATAGGAAATATACGAACAAATAATGTTACGGAATATACTAATTTACGTGTCTTTGGTGGAAAACCTGTTGATAAAATATGGTATATATTCATGGTAATACAGGAAATTTTACGATCAAAGCAGTAAATACCGAACAAATTAAATAGGGGAGTTCTGCTCTTGTCCACATAGTTATCCACAGGTATATTTGTATCAGAAGTTGATTGACTGACGCTATTAGCTCCTAAATCCAAAGTCCAGAAAATCCGATCAAAAGTTTTCCAATATCCGTAAAAAGACCATAGCTAAAATCCAATGTCAGTCAACTTTTTAAACCTGATCTTTTGAAACTGAACTATACACCCTACGATCCATCTTATGAAAACCCGTTTTTAGATCCAATGTCCGTCCAATCCATTCTATTGATTACCTAAACCGGTAAGGCATGTGCTGAAAGTATTTGACCGCTTCCCTGAATCAGGGAGCGGTTTTTTGTTTTAGAGGTAAAAGCTTAAATTCGGTGCTATAAAGATTTGTTATGACGATGGTATTGTTTGCGCAGCTTACGGAGATGGAACAGATTTCTGTTATCATGGAGCATGGCACGCTGATCAGTCAGCACCTGCGCAATGAGGAAAGGGTATTTCTTTATAGTATTGATAATTTTTTTATTTCGGCTTCCTATAGTTTACTTAGCGACCGGTTATTGGAGGTAGGCAGTTATCTGGAAATCGGTCAGATGATCCGGGCAGAGCGCATTTTTGCTGGCTCAAAAAATCCGGCAGAACGGGTTCTCCCGGCTCCTTCCAGGATGTGAGGGAAAAAGTTGGTATTGTTTCATCAGTTGGGTTTGGCCAGTTGCAATATTCATTTCTTTGATATCATAAGTGACTTCTGCATTTATAAAAGGAACGGCCCGACTAGTATCGCCATTTAATGACTCCATCAATTTACTAGTATAAGACCCCACCCTATCGTATGAAATAAAGCAACTTTCCCCTGCATGCACATTGCCTTTTCTGAGCTCTTCTTTAAGCCAAGGATCATTTTTCCGGAGGATATCCCGCTTTTCTGCCCAGTGTACCATACACTTAAATCTGTTCTCATTTAGGCAAAACCATTTAAAAAAAAGTGCGTATTAAAAGTATGGGTTCTAAAAATAAATCAGAGGCAAAACTTTTAATTTTGATTAAAAAAAAAGGTGCACATTAAAAGTATGGGGCTGCCTTAATACTAAAAGTTTAAAATTTTGACCACTAAAAATTCCTTCCGGTTTTGGGTTAGGCTTGTTAGCGGTTATTACTATTACTGATGTAACGATCAAGACATCATTATTGTAGAATAAATGATCCCGAAATGATAAAACGAATGCTAAAGTAGAGATTCATGTAGCATATTTTAAATTTCCGTTCTCCCTCTCGCTGAACTAAACGCAACTTTTAGAAATAATGGATACGCAAGCACTATTTGCCTTGATGCTTAAGTGATTTGTCAGTATGAAGAGATCACTTTATGACACGCCACTTATTTTTATTTGATAGTCTAATGGAATACCTACTCTTTTGACCCTTACTTCTTCATTTGGTTTTTGAATTTTCTCATAGATAAAATTCTTATTAAAGTTTTTAACCACGACAATTAATAGTAGGAGCTTGTTTCACAATTAATAGCAAAATAGGAATAAAGCAGTAAAGTGGTTTATAGCACAACTTTGTGCTCTTGTAAACGTAATGTTATACTACATACATGTAATTCTCTGATTATTTACCGTCTTTTTCTTACCATTTTACCGTGTAAGTACGGTATCAGGAAATAAAAGGGAGTTCTACCTTGAAGACTGAACCTTAAACCTAATTGCTTTGCTTAAATACTTTTCT
>JAYUXA010000083.1:0-4038 GCA_043753245.1 Chitinophagaceae bacterium | reverse complement strand
AATAAAGCCATCAAAAGCTGATAAACTAAAGTTCGCACCCAGAATCAAACCCCTGACACAAACAGGGTTGCAATTTTTTACTTTCATCCTTATACACTAAACTTGCACGCCAACAGGCCAGATTAAATCCTTTATAAATAGCATGGCGAAGAATTTATTGATAGTGGAATCCCCGGCAAAGGCCAAAACTATAGAAAATATACTGGGATCAGACTTCGAGGTAAGAAGTTGTTATGGCCATATCCGTGACTTGAAAAAGGAAGAGATGGGCATTGATATCAATAATAATTACCAACCCACCTATATTGTTCCCGAGGATAAGGAAAAAGTAGTAAGGGAACTGAAACAATATGCGAAAAAATCGGGCGAAGTATGGCTCGCAACGGATGAGGACCGTGAAGGGGAAGCTATCAGCTGGCATCTTTGCGAAGTTCTTAATCTTGACCCTGCCACTACTAAACGGATAGTTTTCCATGAAATAACTAAACCAGCCATACAATCGGCTGTTCAGCATCCCCGAACGGTGGATATGAACCTGGTGAATGCACAACAGGCCAGAAGAATATTGGATAGGATCGTTGGATTTGAACTATCTCCTGTATTGTGGAGAAAAATGAGCATGAAGAACAACCTCAGCGCCGGAAGGGTGCAGAGTGTTGCGGTTCGGATCATTGCAGAAAGAGAAAGAGAAATAAACGCATTTACTGCTGTCAGCACTTTTCGGTTAGAAGCGTTGTTTACAGCCAGAGACATCGCCGGTAAAGAAGTATTGTTCACTGCTGAAGGAAAAAAATATTCCAATGCTGAAGCAGCAGAGTCATTTCTGAAGTCCTGTACCGGTGCAGAATATACCGTTGCCGATATTCAGGTGAAACCAGGTAAAAAAACACCTCCGGCTCCTTTTACTACCTCTACACTGCAACAGGAGGCCAGCAGAAAACTGGGATATTCGGTTGCCCGTACCATGATACTCGCACAGAAATTATATGAAAGCGGTAAGATCAGCTATATGCGTACGGACAGTGTAAATCTGAGCGAAACGGCAATGGAAAATATTACGGGGCAGATCAACAGCCAGTATGGTAAAAAATACCTACAGACGCGTAAATTTAAAAATAAAAATGATTCCGCCCAGGAAGCGCACGAAGCGATTCGTCCCACCTATATGGAATCGAATACCGTGGAAGATGCGGATCTGAAAAGATTATATGAGCTCATTTGGAAAAGGACCATAGCCAGCCAAATGGCCGATGCAGAACTGGAACGGACCATTGCAAAGATAAAAATATCAACCAGCAAAGAAGAGCTGAGTGCTCAGGGTGAGGTCCTTAAATTCGACGGATTTTTGAAAGTTTATATGGAAGACCGTGATGAAGAGGATGTAAATGAAGACGATCAGCAGGAAGGTATGTTACCTCCGCTGGCAGTGAGTCAGAAATTGCCTTTGAAAGAAATGCGTGCTACAGAGCGTTTCTCCAGACCCCTTCCAAGATATACCGAAGCTTCACTGGTAAAAAAACTGGAAGAGTTGGGAATTGGCCGGCCATCTACTTATGCACCAACAATCTCTACGATCTTAAAAAGAGGGTACGTTGAAAAAAGAGATAAAGAAGGCACGAAAAGAGTATTCCGGATAGTAAAACTTAAGGAAGGTAAAATCACCAGCGAGTTGGAAACAGAAACAACAGGGGCCGAAAAATCAAAATTATTTCCTACAGATCTGGGATTAGTGGTTACCGATTTCCTTAAGCAGCATTTTGACAATATCATGGATTATAATTTTACTGCACGCATTGAAGAAGACTTTGATGAAGTGGCGGCAGGAAAATTAAAATGGAATAAACTGATAGATGATTTTTACAATCCTTTTAAAAAAGATGTAGAAAACACGATTGAAAATGCAGAAAGAATAAAAGGGGAAAGAGAACTGGGTATGGATGAGGTGAGTGGTAAAAAAGTAATTGCCAGAATGGGAAGATACGGACCCATGGTACAGATCGGAGATGTGGCAGATGAAGAAAAACCACGGTTTGCCAAATTAAAAAATACCCAAAGCATTGAAACGATAAGTTTGGAAGAGGCCATGGAGCTTTTTAAGCTTCCAAGGATACTCGGACTGTTTGAGGACATCGATGTAAAAGTCAACATTGGCAGGTTTGGACCTTATATCGAGCACGATAAGAAATTCTATTCTATCGGTAAAGAGCTGGATCCATACACCATAACGTTTGAAGAAGCCACGCCGATCCTTGTTGAAAAAAGAACAGCCAAAGAAGAACGTACGATCAAGGTGTTCGAAAAAGAAAAAATTCAACTGCTTCGTGGACCTTACGGTCCGTATATCAAGCAGGGACTGCGCAATTACAAACTATCCAAGGAAATACAGGAAAGGGTTGCAGACCTTGAAATCGTGGAAGTGAAAAAATTAATTGAAGAGGCGAAGGCAAATCCTCCTAAAAAATCATTCAGAAAAAAGAAAAGTTAGGATACACGCATCATTAACACATGGTCGTATTTAAATTCACGCTTACCAAAGAAGAGTATTTTCAGTACAACTATTATACTGCCTGGTCTTCTCCCTCCCGCAAAAAATACCGGATCCTGTATTTTTTAAAAGTCCTGCTACTATACGGAGCGGTAGCTCTTCTGTATATTTTTTCCACACATTCGCACCTGATCTGGGTAGATGTCTCCGTATTTGTTTTCACCGGTTTGCTATACCTGTCACTTGTTCCTTTTTTTATCAGGCGTTCGGTGCATCGGAGGGTTAATGATATTCTGTCGAAAAAAGAAAATCATCATGTGTTGGATGAGGCGGAAATTATTCTTTCTGAATCAGGTATCGTTGATAAGGATGCACATTCCGAAAGCCGTTATACCTGGGATGCGGTGGTTCAGTTTGCTGAAACGGTGGACAGCTTTTACCTCTATACAAATTCCTATTATGCCATCGTTATTCCTAAAAGAGCTATTAAGGACAATGCACAACAGACTGCAACTGAACAGCTTTTTGAAACTTATCTTCCCCTCCAGGTATAAGGATATGTTTTCAGCCTTATAAGTAATAACATTTTACACCACGTTGTGGAAAACATTATTTTCTGAGTGACCTAAAGTTGAGCGATATTGATTTTTAATCAATCCAGGTCCATGAATTATGGAGGAAAACAAGGAAATACATGCGTTGCTTCACCTGATCGATGATCCGGACGAAGAGGTATTTGGAGCAGTTTCCAGCCGTATTGTTGATTTCGGAAAAGGTATTATTCCAAATCTGGAAAATCTTTGGGAAAATACAATCAGTGAGGATATTCAAACCCGTATCGAATTGTTAATTCACCGGCTTCACTACCGTGATCTTACAGAGGAGATGGAGGGTTGGAATAAAAATATACACCACGATCTGCTAACCGGCGCACTGCTGGTAGCAAAGTTCCAGTACCCTGAAATGAATACCACCCAGGTATATCAGGACATTGAGAAACTACGCAGAAATATATGGCTGGAGTTAAATACCTATCTCACTCCTCTGGAACAGGTGAATGTACTCACGAGCATTCTTTATAATTATTTCAGCATCAAGGGATCTGAAGTAGCCTATGCCCAGCCGGAAGAGTTTTTAATCAATAAACAACTGGAGACCAAACGGGGAAATGCGATTGCCAATGGAATACTATACCTGGTATTAAGTGAACTGCTTGATATTCCTGTGAGGGCAATTAATATACCCAAGCAATTTGTGCTGAGTTATTTTAAATCGGATTATGACTTTTCCAGGCACCAGGAAGGTTTTATGTATAAATCAGAATTCTTTATAGATCCGATCAGCGGACAGGTATTTACCCATAAAGATATAGAGACCTATTTTAAAAGGATAAACGTTCCTCCGGTGACCTCCTACTTTAAACCACTCAGCAACAAAAGAATTATCCAGCTATTATTGGAAGAGTTCAGTAAATGTTTTAATCTGGATCAGCATAAATACAAGAAGCAAGAGCTGATGGCCCTTGCTTCTTTGCTGAATGATTAACTGGTGCC
>JAYUXA010000082.1:0-8492 GCA_043753245.1 Chitinophagaceae bacterium | reverse complement strand
AATAGAAGGAGTCACCTGCTGATAAAAGGTACCATTCACCGCATTTAAAGGAACAGCTGCACCAAAAGAACCATTTACCTCATTCCAGGTAACCGGATCAGCCAAGGTAAAAGAAGTTCTGCCATAGGTGTACGTACCGGCCAAACGAACAACAGGATACCTGCCCGCATAGGCCAGAGATGCACCGGCTTCTTTATACTTTTCGTTCCGGTTATACGTTACAAACAATTCAGATTGCAGTGTATTTAAAATGTTCTGACTCAGCAATGCGTAAGAATATTCCGGGTCACTGATGGTTGGCCGCCAGCTATGCACATTAATTAGGCGTGACAAAGCCGGGTAGGCAGATACCGGATACTGTACCTGTACACTGTCAGAAATAAGATTTGTCATTTTTAGAATGGGTGGATCCACCAGAGGCTTGGTTTTTTCAAGAGATCCTTGTCCGGAAAACAGATGATACCCTGCCGATGTGAAGGAAGTCCAAACCCCTGTGGATCCCTGCAGACTTAGATGGTAATTGCCAGTAGAAAGGTTTGCCTGACCTGGCTTCCATTCCCATAAGTGATCTTTAATCCACACAAATAATTTTTCAGTGCTGCCATCGGACATCGTAAAAGAGATCGTATCCTTATTTACCTGAATAAATCCCTTGATTCTCATGGAAAAATCGGTCAGTAATCGCTGTGTTCCGGTTGAGATATTAACTATTACCAGGTTCATTTGTCCCCCGCCATTCCGTATTGCAGCCACAATTTCATTCTGCCCGTAAAATTTAGGATACGTAAAAATATAGTTCTCCCGGTTGGGGATCTCCGTAATTATTTTTCCGGTTATGGCATCCAGTATATGCAACGTATTTTTTCCGGACGGATCTATGTCCACTGCCACGATCTTTGTTCCCTGATCATTAATATCCGGGGAGAAATAATGCGTTCTATGCGTCACCTTTTTTTGGGTTCCGGAATTAATATCAACAAGTTTTATACTCCCAAAATCTTTCCAGGTCCAACGTATATCGGTGTGATAAGCTGCATAAACGATGCGGCCATTTTTATACGAAAAATAAGTATCTGCGGAAATATCTTTTGAGCAAAGTCTGGATTCTTTTCCTGTATCCATTTTTCGGATATAGAAAGAAGCGATTTTTCGATAACTGCTCTTAACATATACAACGGTATTTGTATTCATCCATTGCGGATATTCTTCATCAGCCACAAAATGTTTGTGTTTTGACCCATATGTTGCTGCTGCATCTTTTTTTCTTATTTCAGGGATAGGCTTTAGAAAATGTTCCAAAGCATTTTTTCTGAAAGAAGGGTACGTTTCTCCGGTATATTTTTTGACCGCTTTTTGGAAAGGATAAAAAAGACCTTTAAATGAAACCGCATCAGCAGTGATGTACTTCCATATATTTTCGCCATATTTCTGACGGCCATAATCGACCATCATATACCCCAGACGGTAATGATCCGGGACAAAATCCCTGTAGGATCCATTGCGGAGCTTCATCCAGGAGTATCGTTTTCCAGATGCATTCAGCGATTGAAAATCATTAAAGAAAAAAGGAATTCTGCCTCTCCCCTGTTGACTTAACAGCGTTTCCTGGTAAACCGCATCTCCTTCCCAGAACCATTCGGGTACCGCAGTATTGTTCGCTACGGATTGTCCTTCTTCACCAAATATATAATAGAAAACCCTGGATAATCCTTTACGGAAATTATTGTACTGCTGCACATGCCGGTATTCATGCAATGCAAGTGTTTTATGCCATGGAAGACTTCCCAGTTCAAAACTGTTCTGGCGCGGCGTAAGAAAAAATTCACTTCTGAATGGCCCCAGTGAAACATATCCGTTAGAAAGGGTTGTTTGATTTTGCAAAACAATATTCACCTTTCGGAGTTTCCCACCAATAGTGGACACGGTTAAATTGGCAAGCTGGTGAACGATGCGGGCAACATCCTTTGCCTGAACTTCCAGCCCGGCCGGAAATACTATTCTGGCAGTATCCGAATTGATTTGTTTCCATCGCAGATCAGGTGGATTTCCACCGAATTTTTGTCCGGAAGTAACGATAGCAGAGGTAATCAGAATAAATACCAGACAACCTATTCTTATTGAAAACATACGATATACTGATTAAAGGGGCCATGATTGTTTACGGTCATTAATAATCACGCTCAATTAAGATACAAATTCCCAGGCACTCTGATATGAATTGTTCTTTTCGGCGTACTCTATAAACCCGGTATAAAATTTCAGTTGCGAAAGTGTTGCACTGTCTCCTATTACTACCAACTTTTTTTTTGCCCTTGTCATCGCCACGTTCATTCGCCGGATATCGGAAAGGAACCCTATTTTATTTTCCGGATTGCTGCGGGTCATACTTATATAAACCGCATCTCTTTCCTGCCCCTGAAAACTATCAATGGTATTCACCGATATCGAGGACCGGTAAGGCTGTAATTCAGGCACATGATCCAATAACTCTTTTAATACCTCTATCTGCTGGCGGTATGGGGATATCACGGCGATGGCAGGAAAGTTATCCGCTGAATAATAATTACTCAGTGTTTGCGCATAAATGACCAGATGTCTGAATAAAAAAGCTGCTTCTTCCGGATTGGATGAACTGGTTCCATTTTGTTTTTCCTCAAAGCCACATCCTGCCGTATCTAAAAAAAGCAATGGGTGGTCATTTGCGAATAGCAAATGGTTTTTAACGGAAGCATGGGCGCGTAATTTATTTTCATAAAACACTTTTGAAGAATATCCGCATATCAGTTCATTCATCCGGTATTGTTCTTCCAATAGTGTCACCATTTCGGGGTGAAGAGCGATCACTTTTTCCAAAAGCGTACGGCTAAGTCCATTTCTTGCTGCCTCATCCGACCTGATAGTTGGGGGCAGCTGGAAATGGTCGCCGGCGAGTACCAGTTTCCGCGCTTTGATCACCGGAATCCAGCAGGCCGGTTCCAATGCCTGGCCGGCTTCATCAATTACCACTGTATGGTATTTTAATCTGCGTACAGTATGGTGGTTACATCCTACAAGTGTGGCGGCTATAACCTGCGATCTGGATACCACATCATCAATTATATATTGTTCTGTATTATTTACTTCTTTCATGATCCGATGCGCCTCATCAAATAACAACTTGCGCTGGTCGCGCTCCGCCTTGCCAAAGTTTCTTTTGTATTTTCGTGCCATATTGCGAAATTCATTCGCCTGCTTTCTGAGATTTTTAAGGTCTTTCATACGGGTATGTCCAGTCATCTTACTGTCAAGTGTCAGCGACAACAGTCTTTCCGACACTCGTACAGGATTACCTACTCTCAGCACATTGAGTCCCTCTTCCGATAGTTTTTCGCTAAGGAGATCTACAGCAGTATTACTTGGCGCCACTACAAGAATTTGTTGTTTGTCGCGGGCGATGATTGCCTTGACAGCTTGCACGAGGGTGGTGGTTTTACCTGTACCTGGTGGTCCGTGAACAATGGCCACTTCATTCGCGGATAAGATAGACTGCACTGCTGCATTTTGAGCGTTGTTCAGGGATGCATTAGAAGCAGGAAGCTCCATATTATTAAAAGAAGGTTTTTTGGTTCCTGTCAGAATAGTAATCAGGCTCCCCTCCTGCTCTTTTTCTGCTAATGATGCAGCAGTCTTTAAGGCTTCAAGCATTTCTTCATAACTGTTATTATCAAATAGCAGGTCTATTCCAAGTTTTCCGGTTCCCGCCCATTCCGGTAACTCATCCGTGCGTAAAGTAATGGTCAGACGATTGCCACTGATATGCGAAATAATGCCTTCAGCCCTGCTTTCTTTCGGATCGTGATTGGAAAAAAGTACGGCAGGTACTCCAAAGCGCAACTGATGCGGAAGATCCAGGTGAGTGGTGCGTTCAGCTTCAACCGAAATATAATCACCCCTGCTCATCTCTGAGCCTCTGATAGCAACAGGGTACCAGCTAAGCCCACCCGCTCTGCGGTCCTGCACAGACGACCGTTCAATGATACGCTGGTAGGCTTCCCGATCTTCCCGCCGTTCGATGTTTAGTAAGTCAGTCAGCTTTCTGAAGTATTCCATCCGGTAAAAGTAATACAGATTGCAGTAAGGATTGCTGAACCCAATTATAGACTTACCTTACTTCATCAATTATTTTTTATGAAGCCGAATATCGAAATTTCTGACGAACATCTTAAAGAAGTATCTCTTTTACTGAACACGTTACTGGCGGATGAATATGTTATTTATACCAAGACTAAAAATGCTCATTGGAATATTCAGGGCCCTAATTTTATGGAGCTGCACAAATTTTTTCAGTCTCAGTACGAAGACCTGGATATAATTGTAGATGAAGTAGCAGAGCGGATTCGAACGTTGGGGCATTTTGCCATAGGCTCTTTGAAAAGTTTTTTAAGCGTTACCCATCTTCTGGAAAACAATCATGATTTTGCAAATCAGAAACAAATAATTGAGGCGCTGGTCAATGATCATGAAACAATTATCCGGATCATACGCAATGACATCGCCCCTATTGCGGATAAATCCAAAGACCTCGGTACTGCAGATTTTGTAACAGGTCTTATGAAACAACATGAAAAAATGACCTGGATGTTAAGGGCATATATCTCCTGATCTCTACCCCTTTATTGTAAATAATAAACGTGCAAGACATTCTGCAATGAATTACACGTTTATTATTTTACTGAGAATACAGATATTACTTTGCGGAAGAGGAATTGGTTAACTGACCTTCCAACGACTGCAATGCAGAACGTTGTATGTCCAATTCCGTTTTCTGTTTGATCTCTTCCTGCTGCATATTATTTAAGTCAGCCTGAAGCTGCGCTATTTTTTTGCGGGTATCCTCCTGTTTATTTCTAGTGCTCTGCCATTTGTTTTCGAATTCTTTAACCTTTTGACGCTGCGCATCGGTATCCTTTGTAAGCTTGAAATCTGCGGTTTTTGCAATAAAACTATTCAGAAAGTTTTCAGATGCCGCATAGGTTTCCGCATCTGAAGGAGCAACAAAATTATCGTAGCCTTTGCTAACCATTAAGGTTATCGCCGATTTTGTATTAGCACTGTCCTTATCATCTACTTTGAAATAGAGATCAAGCTTTTGGTTATTTAATTCAGGCAGCTGAACACCCGGAAATACATAAAATCCGTCCTGCTTATTTTTTTTCCAAAACAACGTTCCTTTAGTGGAAGGGTTATAGCCTGTTTCTTTCAATTTTTGCAAAATTGTTTGTTCTGCAATAGCAGGTTTATTTGGAAGCAAAAGAACAAGGGAGGGTTGAAGAGCTTTTTTATACGTAATCTGCTGAGGATAAGACTGCGCATTAGCCGCACCGCAGATCAATGTCAATAAAGAGAATGTTATTGCTTTCACTTATATAGGTTTTGTTTGTCTTTACTTATTCAATTTGTTTGCCAACACTCCCGCGGTTTTTTTTCCCCCATTTGCGCATATTTTTATCCAGATTTAGTTAGTTAATGATAATTGTGTATGGTGATCTCCACAATGGGAATTTAGCAGTAACCATATTGGATTTTCAATAATCTGTAGAATGAGCCTATCCGGGGGGTACAGCGCTGTAGTATTTACGGATAAACCCTATTTGGTATCTTTGAGGAACAAGCTATTAAATTTGAAAGCAACGGATTCGGTTAGTTTCAAGGAAAGATTTTCAGCATTGCAAAATCTGCCACGCTTTTTTAAACTGGTCTGGAAAACCAGCCCCCCGCTTACCCTTATAAACAGCCTGTTGCGCCTGCTGCGCTCTGCTATCCCTGTGGCGGTACTTTACATTGGCAAACTCATTATAGACCAGGTGGTACTGTTAAGCCGCAGTGAGGAGTCTATATCTCATACGCTACTGTGGAAACTTGTTGTTCTTGAGTTCGCGCTGGCGATATTTTCCGATGTACTGAACAGAGGAATCCTATTGATGGACAGCCTGCTCGGGGATCTCTTTTCTAATGATACCTCTGTTCAGATCATGCAACATGCCGCCACATTGGACCTGGACCAATTCGAAGATTCTACTTTTTACGATAAACTTGAACGTGCACGGCAACAGACAGTAGGCCGTACCATATTATTATCACAGGTGCTTGGGCAGGTGCAGGATTTTATTACGATGGCATTTCTTGCCACAGGATTGATGGTGTTTAATCCATGGTTGATGGTGCTTCTTTTTGTAGCAGTTCTGCCGGCCTTTTTCGGAGAAGCCTATTTTAACGATAAAAATTATGCGCTGAACAGAAGACAAACTCCTGAACGAAGAGAACTGGATTATATACGGTATGTGGGTGCCAGTGACGAGACAGCCAGAGAAGTAAAAATCTTTGACTTGTCCGGATTTTTTATAGATCGTTTTCGCAAGTTGTCTGATCAGTTCTACAATGACAATAAAAAATTATCCATAAAAAGATCTATCTGGGGATCAGGATTTGCAATTTTAGGAAGTCTTGGTTATTATGGTGCCTACCTTTATATCATTCAAAGGTCGGTATCGGGAGCCTTATCGTTGGGAGATCTTACTTTTCTTGCAGGGTCCTTTCGTCAGTTGAAGGGTTTACTGGAGGGGGTACTCAGCCGGTTTACCAGTATCTCGCAGGGAGCAATTTATTTAAAAGATTTCTTTGATTTTTTCGACATCAGATCAAAAAATATAGCGTCTTCCTCTCCGCGTCCGTTTCCGGATCCCATTCAGCAAGGATTTACATTTGAAAATGTCGGGTTCCGCTATGCTAACGTTGACAAATGGGCGAACAGACATTTGAGTTTCACCTTACATGCCGGTGAAAAATTGGCACTCGTAGGGGAAAATGGGGCAGGAAAAACAACACTCGTGAAATTACTTGCACGGTTGTATGAACCAACGGAAGGGCGGATTTTATTAGATGGCCATGACCTTCGCGAATACGATATTGCTGACCTGAGAACACAGATTGGTGTCATCTTCCAGGATTATCTTAAGTACCAGATGACCGTTGCCCAGAATATTGCTGTAGGAAACATCAGTAAAAAAGAAGACAGGGCATTGATTATTGGTTCAGCAAAACAAAGCCTTGCGGATATAATGGTGGAGCGCTTGTCCGGTAAGTACGATCAGGCCCTTGGGAAACGATTCAATGATGGTGTAGAATTATCAGGAGGAGAATGGCAGAAAATAGCTCTGGCACGTGCATATATGAAGAACGCCCAGCTGCTCATTCTGGATGAACCTACTTCAGCGCTTGACGCAAGAGCAGAATACGAGGTGTTTCAACGGTTTGCAGAATTAACCAAAGGAAAAACGGCAGTCATCATCTCTCACAGGTTTTCTACTGTACGCATGGCTGACCGTATTCTGGTGCTGGATAAGGGTGAGTTGATGGAGCAGGGAAGCCATGAAGAATTATTGGAAAGAAATGGTCGCTACGCAGAATTATTTCATCTTCAGGCCAGGGGTTACCAATACAATTAGTTCCAGACTCTTTATTAATGTCTTCCGTTATCAGAATACCGGGAACTTTTATATTTCAGCACTGCTCCTATTGTCGTTGCACTTTAGGGTGTAGCTAACCGGAATTAGGGCATTATTTTCAAGAAGAAGCATCGTACAAGGGGATGTTATTCAACCTTTTCGAATTCCACCCGCTTTGTACCTAAAATTCTATATGCAGCATAGTGGATAGTAATAACCTGCTGCCTGTCTCATAAAAAATCCCCGCTACTTTTACGATGCGGGGAAAATTTCGTTGTCCCTGTGAGTAGGCTGTGGGTTGGTTTTTCAGCGCTCAGGGATACCGGACATTTGTTTTCACAGACTGGACTAATAGTCTTTCGATGGTTTGGATTTCGGACTTTTCAAGGATCAGGATCAATTTGGTTTTTACTTGGATATTGGATCTGGACTTAATTCGTTGCTTTGACTATACAAAGATGCAGTGCAAAACGATGTTCAACTAATATTAAAGACATCTTTTCCACAATTCAAATAGTTACTTCATTATCAGGTAGGTAGATGCACTTACCGATAGTTATACTACTATATGTCTCACTAGTAAAGACAACCTATCAAATGGTAGAATCACGATTACAGATGTGCTTTTCCGTAGTGAAAATGGAAGAGTTTATTATTGGATGTGTATAACCCTGGTGAGAAATAGCTAGGTTTAAGTTAAACATTGCTCTTGCTGGTTTTGATGTACATTCGCATCTCAATTGAGCAAACTTTCTACTTTAAACTGCCTCCTTTTCACACTGCGTTTCAGCACAATGGTTGCTCCCCCCATTTTACATTTTTAAATCAACTAAGCGTTAATGACCATTTTTGTTTCCAACCTCAGCTTTAATATTGAGGACGATGACCTTCAGGGGTTTTTCATAGATTTCGGAAAAGTAAGCTCCGCCAGAGTTATTATTGACAAACACACTAACCGCAGCCGCGGTTTCGGATTTGTAGAAATGCCCGATCGCCAGGAAGCCCTGG
>JAYUXA010000081.1:0-4046 GCA_043753245.1 Chitinophagaceae bacterium | reverse complement strand
AATGATTGGTAAATCCTATCTATGTCATCTGTTCTTATGTAAACCTGTCCGTAATTTTCTTTTGGATGGAGTTCCTTAAAATCAAAAAAGTGAATTTGAATTGTGTCTTTTTGCAACATCAAGTATCCATCAAAATCAGTAGTTCCAAATTCCTGAAAGCCTAATTTATTTATATAATAGGCTTTTGTTGCAGATCTGTCCCGCATAGGTAATTTTGGGTTGATGTCTGTAAGAATAAGTATATGTATTATTAAACAGCTATTGTCAGTTTAGGCTTGCCGGCTTATCTGCTGACAATGTACTTATAATTTGACGAAGATAACCCCACGGTATATTTTGCTTAATACGCAACATTTTTCATTAATGTGAAGTAATTAACTTCAACAAGCACCCGGGTACACAATTGTTCACCAAAGATTGCCTATGGTTATTTCTTCCCTGTATTAATCCTGATTTCAAATTACCTGCTACTTTATTCATTTATTTAAATTATTGCTGCCATGAAAAAAAACTATTCTCAGGCAATAGAAAGCCTATTGCTATTGCTTCTGATTTTTATTGCCCCCTTAACATCTAATGCACAGTACACGCCCATTCCTGATTCTCCACGCCCAGGAGATGGAAAGGGTTGCCTGGATAACGGCACCGTTAAGGTATGTGTAAATCTAAATGCCGGCGCTGCAATTACCTATTTCTCCAAGTCTAATTCTTCTTCTAACCTGGTCAACAATTCCGACAAAGGAAGGCAGTTACAATTTAGTTACTATAATGGTCCAGGCGATTTTGCTCAGTCAAGTACCAATCCGCAGTGGCGCGAACTGGGTTGGAACCCTATTGAAGCGGGAGATCACACCGGAGCCTCCCCAAATGTTTCGAATTATGGTAACAATGGAACTACTATATATACGAAGGTGCAGCCCTTATTCTGGCCATTGCAGCAACAACTGGCAGATGTCTACTTTGAAAAATGGGTTACGCTCGACGGTAATGCAGTACGAGTACATATTAAAACGACCATGGCCCGCAGCGATACCCGTTTTTTTGGATCAAAGCCCCAGGAGCTTCCCTGCTATTATGGGATTGCAGATTATTACCAGCATGTATATTACTCCGGTGACCAGCCCTTTACCGGAGCCGCAACCACAACGCTATTAAGTGGAGCGACCCAGGGGGAGCATTGCTCTGAAAACTGGATGGGCATAAAAAATCCAAATACCGGACAGGTAGTAGGTCTTTGGGCAAAGGATATTTATGAATTCGTTCGATGGAAAATAGGCGGAAATGCAGGTGGAGAATTTTCTGGCGATGCTACTTACGTCACTGCTTTGCCTTATATCATTATGGATCATAATAAAATCTATGAATCCGATGCGGCGCTGATCACTGGTACAGAATCGGAAGTGCGTAATTGGGTAACTGCCCAGCCACGCCCCGCCACCCTGCCTGATTTTCAATTTAATAATTCAAGGGAACGCTGGACCTATTACGGAAATGTCTCTGACCCCGGGGAACCCAATGGGGAACTGAATGCCACTATTTCCAACGAAAGCAACTGGATACTTAATAGTCCCCAGGTATTTTATAAGGCCAGTGAATTGCCAAAAATATATCTGAAAGCAAAAATAACCGGTAACATAACCGATATTCATTTCGCCTGGAACAGGTACGGAGAATCAAGTGGAGATGTTGTACAGGCTAACCAATATTTCAATTTCGCTGTGAACAATGACGGTCAGTCACATGTGTATGAAATAAATGCCAGTAATCATCCAAACTGGACAGGTGGAATAAAAGGATTAAAATTTTTTCATGGGGCTAATTCACCACAATTCTCCACTGGAAATATTAAAGTAGAGTCGGTTACTTATAACGATCCGGGAGGAAGTAATCCCTGCGACTTTAATGTGTCGGCTAGCGCAACAAACTCAACACCATCTGCCGGTGCACCCATTACCCTTAATTCCACCTGTAGTGCAGCATCATGCAGCGGGGTTAGCTATAGCTGGAGTGGAAATGGCATTAGTGGTTCAGGTTCCTCCATTTCTTTCAATGCACCATCTGCCGCAGGCACGTACACCTATACCGTTACTGCTGCTAAATCTGGCTGTACTTCTAAAACAGCAAACGTATCTGTAAGCGTCATTTCTTCGGGTGGCTCAACATGTATCAATCTTGGTGACCAGTGCAGTGGTAATCAGTTTGAGATAAGAAGCTATTCTTTGTCGTTGTCAACCGGTGGCACTATTCCATTAACTATTAAATACCGTGCACATGAACGTCCTTCCATTTTACGCATGCGCATCAATAATGGAAGCTGGCAGAATTTTAATGTAGGGCAAACCAATTATTCAGGACAGACGTTCGACTATGTTAATTATAATCTGGGAAGCTTTGCGCTTAATAATGGTAATAACAGTTTTGATTTCGCCACAGCTGATGGATTAATCTGCTATCGTGAGCTATGTGCAGGATCGGGAGGAGGTTGTACAACTCCCTCTGCTCCGTCATTAAGTGCCAGCCCATCAATTATTGCTCCAGGCAGTTCTTCTACACTAACAGCCAATGGATGTTCCGGCGGCGTTATCACCTGGTCAAACGGATTAGGGACCGGCGTATCAAAAACAGTGAGCCCTGCGGCAACCACTACCTATACGGCGGCTTGCAGCATTAGCGGTTGTACCAGCAGCAACGCAAGTATTACCGTTACCGTAACAGGTGGCAGTGTGAATTGTAATACGCTTGAAGGCCATTTTGATGTGGCTAACTGTGATTTTATGTACGGATGGGTATACGATATCAGTCATCCAAACGATGTAGTAAGTGTTGACCTTTATGAGGGCAGTACGCTGCTGGCTGCAAATATCCTTGCTAATAACTTTCGTCAGGATCTTCAAGATGCAGGCAAAGGTAATGGGGTACATGGATTCCAGCTACCAACCCCTTCCTCACTGAAAAATGGGCAATTGCATAGTCTTACCTTAAAAGTAAGCGGATGCAGTAACTATTCCCTGATCAATTCACCTAAAACGATCAATGGATGTTCCGGAGGTTCATTAGTGCTGAATCCTTCAGATCCCCAACCCCCAGGTCGTATGGAATCACTTTTGGCTTTTCCCAATCCCAATAGTGGAAACTTTGATGCGTCATTTTACCTGGGCGTGGGCAAAAAAGCCACACTTACTGTAACCGATATGGTGGGTAAACAGTTGTACCGGCGTCAACTGACCGGACAGGGAATGCACAGGGAAAAAGTGAACCTCCCTGTTAAGGTTGCGGGCATTCTGCTGCTGCAGCTGGTGAAAGAAGACAAAACGCTCACCCATAAAATAAAGCTAACGAGGTAAATTTCCTGATCTGCTGAGATGAAGTGAAGGAAAAGCCGCCACAGTTGAGCGGCTTTTCCTTTACTAAATATCTTTGGTGGAATTTCAATGGCGTAACTATCATTTTCTGGCCAGTGAGACATCAGGATAACTATTCTCCTAAATCAAACTCAAATTCAAATAATTTTTTAGGGTGAAGTTCCAATCCCTTTGCTATAGCTATGACAATGGAAAGGGTTGCACTATGTTCCCCATTTATTACACGATATACCTGCTTCGTTTCGATACCACCAATAGCCGCCACGTCTTCAGGCGTTTTCTCCCTCTGAATTATTAAACGGTTCAAATGCTCACCAAATGCATCCAAATAAAGCTGATTTCTGACTTTCACGAAATGAAAGTGCATTAGTGGTAAACAATAAAATTGTCATATTTGACAATTAGTGATAAATTCCCTTATATTTGGTTATTGATTTTTATTTTTGCAATGCTCCCCGTTGCAACGTTTGATTTTTGCTTTCATTGAAACCGGCCCCTGGTAACTTCTATGGTAGTGCAGGGCATTTTTCAGAAAACAACATCGTACTATGTCTATCAGCTGCATCCAGTTTGCAAAAAAGAAGCGTAACCCCGAATAGCACCCTGCTGCTTTTATCTTCTTCATTCTTCATGCAACCATCGTACAAAAAAAAGTCATTTTTTTCGTAGGAGGCTCCTATTGCC
>JAYUXA010000080.1:0-8504 GCA_043753245.1 Chitinophagaceae bacterium | reverse complement strand
CGGTTTCTGCATTATCCCCGTGACGTGCTCCCAATTTAATTACTCTGGTGTATCCGCCGGGGCGTCCACCGATCTTTTCCGCTACCGTGCTGAACAGTTCAGCAACCACTTCCTTGTCCTGAAGGTAACTGAATACCATTCTACGCTGGTGCGTGGTATTTTCTTTTCCTTTAGTGATCAGTGGTTCAATATACGTACGCAACGCTTTTGCTTTTGCAAGTGTGGTAACGATCCGTTTGTGTGAGATCAGCTCACAGGCCATATTGCTTAACAAAGCTCTGCGGTGCGAGGCTGTTCTGCCGAGGTTATTTATTTTATCTCCGTGACGCATGACATAAGTTTTAAAGACTGCACCGTGTCAGGAATTACAGTCTGTGAGAAAATATAAAGGCCTTCGGTTGGTGCTGTTGAAAGCAACTCTCGAAGCAGTAATTAGAATTCTTCTTTATCAACGCCCAGCTTACTCAGGTCCATTCCGAAATGAAGTCCTCTTTCTCCAAGAACCTGTTCGATCTCAGCAAGTGACTTCTGGCCGAAATTCCTGAATTTCATCAGGTCTTCCTGTTCGTATTGAACCAGTTCGCTTAGTGAATTGATCTTTGCTGCTTTCAGACAATTGAAGGCGCGCACGGAAAGATCGAGGTCTTCCAATGGCGTTTTCAGCACCTTGCGAAGTTGCAGCATCTGTTCGTCCACTACATCTTCTTTTTTATCTTCCTTATTATCAAAAGTGATGTTTTCATCCGTGATGATCATCAAATGCTGAATAAGAATGCGGCTGGCCTGTTTTACAGCTTCTTCCGGGTGAATGGTTCCGTCTGTAGATACGTCCATGATCAGCTTCTCGTAATCCGTTCTTTGTTCCACACGCGTATTTTCAATGGCGTATTTCACATTTTTGATCGGTGTGAAGATAGAATCGGTGGGGATGTATCCGAATGGAGCATCCTTTACCTTATTATCTTCAGCAGGTACGTATCCTCGACCTTTGGATATAGTGATTTCGATGTCAAGTTTAGCAGAGGGATCGAGGGTGCAGATCAGCAATTCCGGATTCATGATGTCGAAACTCTGTGAAGCGTCGCCAATGACTCCTGCGGTAAATTCACTTTTATTTTTAATGCTGAGGTTCACTTTTTCCTGGCCGGGATCATTATCAAGTTTTTTCTTGAAACGAACCTGCTTCAGATTAAGGATGATTTCCACAACATCTTCAGATATTCCTTTAATAGTAGCGAATTCATGATCCACCCCTTCTATACGAACGCCAATGATTGCATATCCCTCCAGTGAACTTAGAAGCACTCTGCGTAATGCGTTGCCTATCGTAACGCCAAAACCCGGCTCTAACGGACGAAACTCAAACTGAGCTTCGAAATCAGTAGCCTTCTGCAAGATGATCTTTTCTGGTTTCTGGAAATTTAAAATGGCCATATTAAAATGTAAAATTTAACTGATGAATAAATTGCCGGTACGGATATATCCTATTATTTAGAATACAATTCCACGATCAATTGTTCCTTTATGTTTTCAGGAACGCTTTCTCTTTCAGGATACGCAACAAAAACTCCTTTCATTTCTCCTTCGTTCCAGTCGAGCCAGCCGAATTTGATGTTTTTGCCACGAATAGCGCCAGTCAATGATTCATTCGATTTATCTTTTTCTTTCAGGCTGATCACGTCACCGGGCTTCAGTTGATAAGAAGGAATATTAACGACAGATCCGTTTACAGTTACATGCTTGTGGGCCACAAGCTGGCGTGCTGCAGGACGGGAGATAGCTACACCCAGGCGGTAAACCGTGTTGTCCAGACGTGCTTCCAGCAATCTCATTAGGTTTTCACCTGTTACACCCTTGATACGGGCGGCTTCTTCAAAAGTTTTGCGGAATTGTTTCTCAAGAACGCCATAAGTATATTTGGCTTTCTGTTTTTCTTTTAACTGGAGCGCATACTCACCAGGAGCTTTGCGCTTTTTCGTAGGACCATGCTGTCCCGGGGGAAAGCTGTTTTTAGTCAGCCATTTGCCGTTTCCAAGGATCGGTTCGCCAAAAATGCGGCATATCCTTGTTTTGGGGCCTGTGTAACGTGCCATAATAGTTAATCCGATTTTTTAATTACAGTCTGCGATCGGTAAAAATCTTAAAAATGAATCGCAGACCGGGTTATAATATATAACTGCAGTAAAACTAAACTCTTCTTTTCTTCGGAGGACGGCAACCATTGTGAGGAAGTGGTGTCATATCCTTGATCATTACCACCTCGATACCTGAATTGGACAATGCGCGGATGGAACTTTCACGGCCTGAACCCGGACCTTTCACAAATACATCTACCTTTTTCACTCCGGCGTCAAATGCCACCTTAGCGGCATCTGATGCTGCCATCTGAGCTGCGTAGGGAGTATTTTTCTTAGACCCTTTAAAACCCATCTTACCCGCACTGCTCCAGGATATTACCTGTCCCAGTTTGTTCGTAATACTGATTATAAGGTTATTAAAACTTGCCACGATATGGGCATCTCCGTAATTGTCAACCTTAACGACTCTTTTTTTTGCAGCTGCTTTTGCGCTGTTTTGTGCTTTTGCCATTTTTTTACTGTTGGAGGTAATCGATTAACATTTATATATACCTGCATTTTGCAGGAAACGCATGCCCTCGTACACCAAAGCATACATCCGGCACATGCGCATTGATTATTTCTTAGCTGCTTTTTTCTTACCGGCTACAGTCTTGCGTTTACCCTTACGTGTACGGCTGTTGGTACGGGTGCGCTGACCGCGTACCGGCAAACCTTTACGGTGACGAAGGCCACGGTAACAGGCGATATCCAGCAAACGTTTGATGCTCATCTGAACTTCTGAACGCAACTGGCCTTCTACCTTAAACTCATTGGTAATGGTGGAGCGAATAGCATTCAGCTCATCATCATCCCATTCGTTTACTTTCTTATCAACACTGATTCCAGCTTTGTCAAGAATGTATTTAGCAGTAGAAAGACCTATACCAAATATGTAGGTAAGGCCTATTTCTCCTCTTTTATTTTTTGGCAGATCCACTCCGGCAATACGGGCCATAGTCTATTTAATTTAAATTTAGATTTGATATCACGTAGTAATTATTAACCCTGCCTTTGCTTAAAGCGGGGATTTTTTTTGTTGATCACATACAATACACCTTTACGGCGAACGATCTTACAGTCAACGCTTCTTTTTTTAATGGCTGCTCTTACTTTCATCGGTTCACTTTTATTTTTATAAACCAGGGTTCACTTGCGATCCTCCTGTTTAAGTTTATTTATACCTGAAAATTATCCTGCCTCTGGATAAATCATATGGACTCATTTCTACTCCCACCTTGTCGCCTGGCAAAATCCTGATATAGTTCATCCTCATTTTTCCGGAGATCGTTGCCAATATCTCATGGCCGTTTTCCAGTTTAACTTTGAACATAGCATTAGATAAGGCTTCTAAAATAACTCCATCCTGTTTAATCAGCGGTTGTTTACCCATACACTTTTTAGGAGGCGCAAAGATATATTATTTTGGTATAGAAAATAAAAAAAAAGGTCTGCTACCCTGTGTTTCGGGCACATTCCGGCTCAAATTAGAGCTGGAGGCATGAAAAAGCAGCGACAGTGCTTCAAAAACGGGACTTCAGATACTGGTTTTCAGAAAACTCTTAGTTGAAACCAGGCGATCTATTCTGGCAGGAAGCATCGCTATCTTAGAAACCCCTGCTAATATCAGTACCCAAAAATCTGTTCCAGTGTAAGCTCCTGCAGGTCACCCAGTTTTTTCAGATCATCCATTTTAATCTTTGATGCTGAAGCAATTACACAATAGGTGTACGGCTTTTTTGCTATCTCAGTTTCATAAAATTTTTGTATTTCCCCCATACCTAATGCATCCACCTCTTCATAAACCTGTTTGCGTTCGTCGGTTGTTATCCCTAACCGCAGTGCAGCAAGATAACTGAATACAATTCCGTCCTTTGTAATACGTTCGCTGGCGATGCTTTTACGTATGCTTTCCTTGCCGTTAGCAAGGGTTTCCTGCCGGAGTGGCAACGAATCGAGCAGCTCATTCATAGCTGCTACGGCATCGTTCATTTTGTCGGCCTGGCTTCCTATATATGCCAGTACAGTATACCGGCCTTCTTTTTTATCCGGAGATGAAATGCCTGAATAAGTGGCGTATGCCAGCGCCTTGGATTCACGTATGGTCTGAAAAACAACGGATCCCATATCCCCGCCAAAATAACTATTGAACAATTGAATAATAGCAGTTTTACTCCGGTCGTATCCAATGGAATTGTTCACCCAGGTAATCTCGGATTGCACCATATCGTACGGGGTAAACAGTACTTTGTTACCAGTCATATCTTTTTTATCAAACTTAACTGCAGGCGGCACTTTTTTAGGAGTTGCAGGAATCTGGTGGACTGCTTTTATTCCGGTCACTAATTTATTAAGGGCTGCGGGACCATAATAGATGATCGTGTGTTTGTAGTTAAACAATCCATGAAGAACAGTTACCAGATCGCTTGCAGTAACCAGTTTAAGTTCATCTGCACTGATCTGATAGTTGAACGGATTTTTTTCTCCATATACTGCATAGCTCACCAGTCCTTTTGCAATATTTGCTTTACTGGCTTTGCCATCCACACGGGATTTTAATATCCTGGCTTTAAGATTTTTTAGAGCTTCTTCATCCGGTTTACAATTCAATATAAAGTGTTCAAATAATTTGACTGCTTTGTCAAAATTCTCCTGCAGGCCGCTAATGGTGATCATAGTGTTCTCATTACCGGGGCTTATTGAAAAGCTACAGGCAATATCATAAAACATTCTGCTTATCTGTTCTGTAGTATGCTGATCATCACCGAGATATTGGAGGTACCCTGCAGCAAGCGCCAGTTGTTTGTCGTTCCAGTTGCCCATATCAAACCGGTAATACAACCGAAACAAATCGTTATCCTTATTTTGAACATAAAAAAAGGGGGAAGTTCCTGCCATAGTCCTGCTCATGTCCTTGTTATAATCAAGCCACTCCGGCCTGAGTATATTTTCAGGAATTTTTGAAACGTTCCTGTTAAAATCAGACTGTACATCCGAATTGATGGTAATAGGAGTGATAGGTGGTTTCTGTACTTTCTCCGGTATTTTATTATCTCCTTTCTTTTTATACACCACCACATAATTGTTATTCAGGTATTCATTCACAAAACCCATCACCTGGTCCCTGGTTACTTTTGCCATATCATCTATATAGGAGACATCTGTTTTCCATTGTGCTCCCTTGTGCATAATAAAAGAATTCATCAGGGTAGTGGCACGGCTGTCGTTGCTTTCCATTCCCTGCAGCTCACCAAGTTTGAAGTTACTGATGATTGAACGGATCAGAGAGGAATCGAACGAGCCTTTGCGCAGCAGATCGAGCTGTGATAACAGGATATCCTTTACTTCTTCCAGAGATTGTCCTTCTTTTGCTTTACCAGCCAGCACCAGCAGCGAATAATCTCTCCAATTATGTACATCCGCACCGGCAGACAATACTTTTTGTTGTTTATTTAAATTCAGATCCATTAAACCAGCCTTACCATTTACCAGCAATTGTCCAATTACTGTCAGTATCACTTCTGCATGGTGATTCATAGAACCCGGTAACCGGAATGCAATACTTATATTTTCTGCATCCGGGCCTGTAACTTCCTTCACTACGGGTGCAGAGAGCGGTTGTTCGTTTATGCCTTCATAAGTCACTACTGGTTTCACAGGCATATAAGAAAATGCCCTGTTGATCTTTTTAATGAGCTCATCAGAATTAAAATCTCCGGCCATAACGATCCCCATATTGCCTGGTACATAATATTTATTATAAAAATCTCTGATAGCGATCAAAGAAGGATTTTTCAAATGTGCGATGGTTCCCAGCGTGGATTGTTGTCCGTAATTGTGAACCGGAAATAGCCCATCCAGCATTGCTTCCCATACTTTTCGCGGATCGCTGTCAAGCCCTCTGTTCTTTTCCTCATAAACAGCTTCCAGTTCGGTATGAAAAAGACGAAACACCGGATCTCTGAAGCGCTCGGCCTGGACAGCCAGGTATTTATCCACTGCATTAGAAGGAATGTCCTCTTCATAAACGGTTTCTTCCACAAAAGTGTGCGCATTTGTGCCTTCAGATCCCATACCTGTCAGCATTTTTGTATACTCGTTCGGAATAGCATATTTCGCAGCAATTCCCGAAACGCTGTCAATCTGATGGTAGATGTTTTTTCGTGCTGTAGTATCAGTAGTATGATTGTATACATCGTACAGTTGTATCACCTGGTCCAGATACGGCCTTTCTTTTGCAGAGTCAAGAGAACCATAAGCAAACGTTCCTTTGAATAATAAATGTTCGAGGTAATGCGCCAGCCCGGTATGTTCTTTCGGGTCGCTGTTGCTTCCCGCGCGGACACCGATCAGGGCTTTAATACGGGGTTCTTTTTTATTAGGACTAAGCAAAACAGTAAGCCCGTTTTTTAAAGTGTATAAACGAACTTTCATCGGATCATTGGTAACATAACGGTACGCAATCCCTTCGGAAGAGCCATCCCTCCATTCATGTTTTTTCTGACCGGACACTGTACAGAAAAATAGAAGAGAAAGAAAAAATAGTTTTGCAGATTTAAGCGTATGCATAAGTTCATTTCTTTAAGCAAAGAAAAAGTTTTTAAACCTATTCTGCTTACCACTTATAAAAAACTGGCGGATCAGCCAAATAATCGATTAAGCATTCCTGCCAGCCGTATGCCGCCTTTCAGCAACTGCTGGTTCATGATTTTCAAATGATGAAAATTGTATTCATAACCTAATTTATCATTGGGGTGAACTTCTTTATACAGTTGTTCCGATATCTGATACGATTCATACACCCATTCATTCAACGGCTGTTTTTGCCAGCGAATGGTTTGTGCCGGAGAAGAAAAACCAAGGGCATCGGCATACTCCGTATAACTGAGTTGCTGAAATTCAATCAGGTGTTCATCCCAGATCCTGTGCAGGTTGGTGGCCGTACTGAACCACAATACCTTAATAGTATTTCCGCCTCTGTCTTCCGCAAGTGCGGTATGCATAGGTTGGTGAATATCACCAACAAAATGAATAAGCAGTTTGAGGTACATAATCTTATCTGTTCGGACAACAGACTTATTTTTTAACTGCCCGATAAGAAAATTCAGTTTGGTAAACAGATCAGTACCCGAATCTTTCTTCAGGTATTCATTAATCTGAAGTTCAGAAAGGTTTGGAGGAAGATTGATATAGTGCCAGGTGCTTAAATAATTATAACTACTGTCTGATTTAATGAAATCTGCCCAGTTACTGGCCATACTCACGGTCTCCTGCCCCAGAAGAGCCCGGATTTCCTTCTTGGCTTTTACAGTCAGATACTGTTCAGCAATTTTTCCGGTCACCCGGTGTCCAATAACTCCCCAGGCCATGGAATGAAAGGGAATAAAATAGAGAAAGCATGCCAGTAGAACAGTGGTAGTTTTCATAATGCAAAAATAATCATTTCCAATCTCTGCAGGGATAGTTTGACATAAACATAATCTGTGGTAGAGCGTACTTGGCACAACGATTGCCTATATTTGAATAAATTGATGGTATGAAGAAGATTTTAATGGCTGCAGCACTAATAGGAACTTTTGCGGCTGTAGCTATAGTGTACATACAGTATCTGGCAGATGACAAACATATCGAAGATCCAACGATGGATATATGGTTATGATGAAAAATTACCCCATCGCTCATTTAAGCTCTTAAAAGATCCATTCATAATAAGTATTACCGGTTCCGTTTATAATTTATTAAAGCTCTATCAGGAACCATCAGGAATGATTAAACCACTGCAAAATTACATTATCCAAAACAATGGCAGTTATCGTTCTGAAGAAACCTCTCGCGAATGATTTTAGAACAGATTGAACTTAGTTACAGCTTAATTTGGATTTAATTAATGAGAGTTTTCTTTCCAATACTGCATACACTGATCATCCGCATTTTTTATTATTGAAATAAAGGAATTAGTTTCTCAAAGATCTTCTGTGCACTAAGGGAAATTAACTGGCCTGGATTGTGTTACCTTTGGGAAAATACAAACAGGCTCATGAAGATTCTTATTGTCGGAGGTGGTTTTGCAGGACTTAATCTCGCTAAAAAACTCTCCCGTCACAAGGATGTCAGCGTTACCCTTGTGGACCGGAACAACTATCATTTTTTTCCCCCACTGTTATATCAGGTATCCACCTCGTTTATCGAGGCTTCCAATATTACTTACCCCTTTAGAAGAATGTTTCAGGGAAATAATAATCTGAGGTTTTATCTTGGTGAACTCATCCGCATTCATCCGGAGACCAATTCCATTGATACGGATACGGGATCGCTGGAGTACGATTATCTGATATTGGCTATGGGTAGTGAAACCAATTATTTTGGTATGGAAAACGTGAAGAAAAA
>JAYUXA010000079.1:0-8536 GCA_043753245.1 Chitinophagaceae bacterium | reverse complement strand
AGGGAGTTTCCCGAAACCTGCTCCTTAATTAATTCGCCCATGAAAAGTTTCGTTGGATTACTGGTTGCTTTTTTTTGTATCGTTTCCTGCAAAACCGAAAAGAAACAGTTGGTGGGGGATGCCGGTATTCTGCATGAAAATGAAGAGCAACTGACAAAACTAATTATCTATGATGTATTCAATCCGCCAGTTGCCAGCAGGATCTATGCGTACACCGCACTCGCCTCCTTCGAAACGATACGTTTTACCGATCCGGAAAAATACCCTTCCCTTGCTGTGCAGATGAAAGGGTTTGATCCGATGCCGGCTCCGGAAAAAAATAAACCATACGATTTTACACTTGCGGCAACGAAAGCTTTTTTTACCGCGGCCAGAAAACTAACGTTCTCAGTAGATTCCTTTGCCGCACACGAAAAAAAAATAGAGGACCAGTTCAGGGATCATCTGGACGATTCCACTTATGCACGGTCCGTTGCTTTTGGTATACAGGTAGGTACTATTATTTTAAAAAGAGCTTCCGGCGATAATTATCCCCAATCGAGAGGCAAACCGCGATTTATTGGCACCAATGAACCCGGCAAGTGGAGGCCTACCCCACCGGATTATCTGGACGGGGTAGAATACTGCTGGGGACAAATGAAAACGTTCCTGCTTGATTCTTCCGGACAGTTTCCACCTCCACGGCCAATTCCTTTCAGTAAGGATACCAGTAGTGCATTTTATAAACAAACTATTGAAGTATATACTATTGGCCGTCAGCTTACCACGCAGCAAAAAGACATTGCGAGGTACTGGGATGATAACCCGTTCGTGCTGGAACATTCCGGTCATATGATGTTCGCTAATAAAAAAATAACCCCCGGCGGACACTGGATTGGCATCACTGCTATTGCCTGCAAAAAAATCAACGCCAGCCCTGTCAGAACCGCCCAGGCCTACGCGCTTACCTCGATAGTGCTGTTCGATGCCTTCGTTTCCTGCTGGGAAGAAAAATACCAATCAAACATTATACGGCCGGTGACTGTTATCAATGACATGATCGACCCTAACTGGACGCCCTACCTGCAAACACCTCCTTTCCCGGAGTATCCAAGCGGGCACAGCACGATTACGCGCGCGGCAGCGACCACGCTTACCAAATTGTTTGGGGAAAATTTCCAGTTTCTGGACACCAGCGATCTGGAATACATCGGTATGCAGCGAAACTTCAGTTCATTCCTGGAGGCTGCGAATGAAGCATCCATCAGCAGGGTGTATGGAGGCATTCATTACATGAACAGTATAAAAGCAGGTGCAGACCAGGGCCGCCGGGTGGCCAATTTTATTATAGAAAAGCTGGGCCTTTAACGAGCCCTGAATAGATCAGGATAAAAATAGTTAAGGCGGTGACATTTTAACGCATGGCTATTATTTAATTTTATCGATTATGAAAATTGTTTCATTTTTCCTCGCGCTGGTGCTGTTGTGCGGTTGTAAAGACAGGCAGCAGACAATAGTGGTTGATGGCGCTGGCCCGGCAAAGCCTGCGGATGCCCTGGCTACTTTTGAGCTGGAGCCAGGATTCAAAATTGAGTTACTGGCTGCTGAACCGCTTGTGGATGATCCGGTAGATATGGAGATAGACGAATTTGGAAGAGTTTATGTAGTGGAGATGCCAGGTTACCCGCTGGATAAAGGTGGATCCGGGGAAATACGCATGCTTACTGATACTAATGGAGATGGCACTCTGGACAAGGCTACCAAATTTGCCACTCACCTCGTCCTTCCCAATGGGGTGATGCGCTGGAAAAAAGGTATCCTGGTATCCGATGCACCCAATGTTTTATACTTTGAAGACACCAATGGAGATGGCGTTGCTGATATCAAAGACACTGTACTCACTGGTTTTTCTTTGTCAAATCCACATATAAATGTAAACAACCCTTTATACGGTCTTGACAACTGGATACATCTTGCGCATCTTGGTGCAATTACCACCCGCAGTTATGAGAACATATTCGGCGATAAGGGATCAGAAATTACTTTTCACGGACATCCGGAAGCAGCTAAACTTCCAAAAAATGCGGAGAGCCGTTCTGTGCGTTTCCGTCCCGACCAGCGCCTGATAGAAACCACTACCATCAGGGCCCAGTTTGGCCATACGTTCGACCTGTGGGGTCATCATCTTTACGGGGACAATCAGAATCATGCACGGGCAGAAGTGATTGCCAATCATTATGTGAAACGCAATCCGGATCTGTCGATAGGAGATGCAGTAGAAGGCATATCCGATCATGGGGACGCGGCAGAGATCTTTCAGATCACTACCAATCCGGAACGTCAGTTGCTAAGCGGCGTAGGTACTATGACCTCCGCCAGCGGGATCACCGATTACCTGGGGGGACTTTTTCCGGCACCATTCGATAAAAATGTAACGTTTATATGTGAGTCTGTCAGTAACCTCGTACATGCCGACAAACAGCGGGATACCGGGGCAACCTACGTTTCCAGCCGGATAGGAACACCTCAAAAAGAATTTCTGGCATCAAAAGATGCCTGGTTCAGACCGGTAAACACGTATGTAGGCCCTGATGGAGCATTGTACATTGTAGATTATTATAGACAGATCATTGAACATCCGGAATGGATGTCGGATGAAGCTGTAAAAGCAGGGGGCTTTTACAATGGAAAAGATATGGGCCGCATATATCGGGTTACCCCAACCAACACAAAAGGTGCGGAATGGGTTAAGGGTTTGAAACTGGGTAATGCCAGTACAAAAGAATTGGTGCAGTATTTATCCGGCAATAATATCTGGTGGAGAATGAATGCGCAGCGTTTGCTGGTAGATAAACAAGACAAAACGGTAATTCCAGACCTGGTAGCTATGACAAAAAACAGTGCTCCGGAAGGAAGGCTGCATGCACTCTGGACACTGGAAGGTATGGAGTCCTTAACGCCTGAGGTCATCAGGCAGGCATTAAAAGATCCGGTAGCGGGTATCCGGGAAAATGCCCTTAAACTTGCGGAGATGCACATGGGCAACTCCCCTGTGCTGATCAATAGCCTGCTGGCGATGCAAAATGATTCCAATGCGAAGGTCCGGTTTCAGTTGTTGTTAACCCTGGGTTCTGTGAGTACATCTGCTGCTGAGCAGGTTAGAAATAAATTATTGTTTCGCGATATTGACGATAAATGGGTGCAGATTGCTGCACTTTCTGCAGCTTCTTCCCAGTCAGGCTCCCTACTGCCGTTGGTATTAAAAAATTATAAAGCCGATTCCCCTTCATACGGTTCTCTGGTGCGTCGGCTTACCACCATGACCGGAGCAAGCGGAAACAAAGCAGCTATCCATAAACTTATTCAGCAGGCCACCGATCTTAAAAATAAAAATGCCTGGCAGGGTGCTGTGCTGGACGGTCTTTCAGAAGGTTTGAGAAACAATAAAGAAAAATCAGCGATCAATGATGAACAGGCATTGCTGGTAAAAACATTTTTCGATCATCCTGCAGGTGGTGTGCGCGAAGGAGCATTGCGTCTGTTAAAAGTTACCGGTATCACCGACTCGGCGCTTGCCAGATCATCTGTTCAGAAAGCGGCAAAACTCGCTGCGGATAAGTCAGGCTCTAATGAAAAAAGGGCGGACGCAACAGCATTTATCGGATTAAAAAATCCTGTTCTTTATACGGAAGAACTGAAAAATTTAATTGGTTCACAGGAACATCCTTTAATACAACTGGCCGCACTGCAAACCTTGAGTCAGGTTCCGGATTTGACGGTAAGTAATTATATCGTGCAGGTATGGAGTTCCCTGGCACCCGGGATCAGGGATGCGGCGCTCAATACGTTTCTGACAGGTACAGACAGAATGATGGTACTGATCAATGCCATGGAAACCAATAAAATTCCGAAGGCCAGCCTTGGCTGGGGACGTTCTCATCGTTTGATGGAGCAGGATAATGATACGGTAAGAAACCGCTCCCGGGCATTACTCGTTAACAATGACCAGGAAAAAATCAATAAAGCTTTTCAGCAATCCCTTGATTTAACAGGTGATAAACTAAAAGGCAAATTGGTTTACCAGCAAAATTGTGCCCTGTGTCATCAGATCAGAGGTAAGATGGGCATTAAGTATGGTCCGGATCTGGGTACCGTACAAAACTGGCTTGCAAAAGATATCATGGCCAATATTCTGGCACCTAATCTGGCTATTGCGCTGGGATTTGATCAGTGGGACGTTACATTAAAAAGTGGTGAGATGGTTCAGGGAATTATCGCTACAGAAACCTCTGCTGCGATTAATTTACGTACTGCTCCCGGTCAGGAAAAATTAATCAGCAGAGCGGATATAGAATCACTTAAAGTGCAGAATAACTCTGCAATGCCGGTACTTACTTCACAGATCAGTCATCAGCAGATGGCCGATCTGATCGCTTTTCTGAGACAATCCAATTAACATATTTATAAATAGCTAGAATGAATATAGGCAGGCTGATTTTTCTTTCGTTCCTTGTATTTGGCGTTAAAGCAGGGTTTTCCCAGAATAAAAAATCGATTGTTCCAAAGATGGAAGTCGGGGTAGCAAAGATCGATATCACACCTTACGGAAAGATCAGGCTGAGTGGATACCTCCGTACAGGAAAGCGCATAAAGGAATCGGAAGGGGTAGAGCAGCAATTATGGGCCAAAGCAATTGCGTTCGGCAGTGATGCTCAGGGACCATCTGTGCTCATCACCGTGGACCTTTCGGCCATTCAGGCAAATATGGTAGCGGAAGTAGGAGATTATATCGCCACAAAAATAAAATTCAATCCACAGCATCTTTCAATCTGCGCATCGCATACACATTCCGGTCCGGATATGGGTAATTCGCATAGCATGTATTTTAATCCAACACTTCCTGCAGATCAGCTTGCCCGAATTGCAGTCTATCTTGATTCGCTGAAGCTCAAGCTGAAAATAGTGGCCATGGAAGCTCTGAACAACCGTAAACCTTCTCTGGTTTCCTGGGGACAGGGTGAAGTAGGTTTTGCAATGAACCGGCGTGTGATTAAAAACGGAATATGGGTAGGTCATGGAAAAGTTCCTGATGGTCCTGTCGATCATCACCTGCCGATGATGAAAATTGCCGGAGAAGACGGAACGATCAAAGCTATTTTTGTCGGGTATGCCTGTCACGGTACCACCTTACTGGATGATATAAATAAAACACATGGCGACTGGATCGGTGATGCGCAGGTGGCTATCGAAGCCAATCATCCGGGTGCAATAGCACTGGTAGCACAGGGATGCGCCGGTGATGCTGATCCGGATCAACGTGGCACACTCGCTATTTCAAAACAGCACGGACAAACTATAGCAAAGGAAGTGGAAAGATTACTGGGCACCCCGCTGGTAGGGTTGACAGCCCCTCCAAAAGTAGTAGTAAAAAAAATCCAGCTGCCTTATGACCGTGTGCCGGATGTAAAAGAATTTACCGAAATGAGCGTAGATACGACCACCGCGAAAGGGCATAATGCGGAAGTTTTTCTGGAAAGGATGGTCAGAGGTATTCCGATCGATACCGCACTCACTTATCCGATGGAATGCTGGACATTCGGTAACGAACTCACTATGTTATTCCTTGGTGGTGAAGTACTGGCAGACTATTCCGTGCGCATACGCAAAGAAATTCCATCGGGTAAATTGTGGATCAATGCCTACACTAATGATGTAAAAGCATATATTCCATCTGCGAGAAGTATAAAGGAGGGAGGTTATGAAGTAGAAGGAAATATGTACTACTACGATCATCCGTTTCGGTTTTCTACCCGTATAGAAGAAATAATTATGAAAGCCGTGCACGATATTGTGCCTGCATCTGGTAAATACAAGTTCAATAAGAAAAATGCAATCATGTAAATTTTATGCTGCGCTGGTTCTCATTATGATGACTGGCTTAAGCACTATCGCCCAAAAAACTAAATCCGCCTCTAAAACTGCGTCAAGCTGGAAAACACTTTTTAATGGAAAAGATCTTAAGAACTGGGATACCTGGCTTCGCGCAACCACCGACACCGGATACGACGGACCCTATCACACACCTATCGGATTAAACAATGATCCCCTGAAGGTATTTACCGTTCATGACGGACTATTGCATATATCAGGCGAAGTATGGGGAGCTATCACCTATAAAGAAAATTTCGGAAATTACCACCTTCGTTTTCAGACGAAATGGGGTGAAAAAAAATACGCACCGAAAGATAACAAACCCCGGGATGGCGGAGTGCTTTTCCACGCAACCGAAGGATACAATTATGCATTCAATTGCTGGATGCGCAGTTGGGAAATGCAGTTGCAGGAAGGGGAAATAGGTGATTTTTTTAATGTTGACGGAGGAGATGCAGAATTCCAGTTTATTAAGGGGGTGAAAACCATCTACAATGAAACGGCCAATCAGTATAACGGCAATGAACCCCTGGTAAGACAACCTGGCCGGATATGGCGCTCCGGTAATTTCGAAAACCCGAATGACCAATGGACAACCAGTGAACTGGTGGCGAGACATTCAGATGCCGTTTTTATTGTGAATGGATTTGTGGTGAACCGGTTGTTTAATATGTACCGGAAAGATTTGGAAGAACAGGTAACGCATGGTAAACTTCAGTTTCAAAGTGAAGGAGCGGAGCATTTTTACAAGACCATTGAAATCCGGCCTTTGTCTTTTGTACAGACATATCCCCGATTGGTTAGTCCTGTTAAAGAAGTGGTGGTCACTTCAACCGGTAAGCAGCAGATCCAGATTACCAACGAAGGAGAGGCTGTGGAGATCATCGCTGCTGAGCTGATCGGAAAAGATATTGAACAGTTTGTCGTAACACTACCTTCCCTTCCTCTGATCCTTAAAAAAGGAGCGCGGCTGGTTTTACCTGTAACGTTAAAAAACAATAGTGATCAGGCAAACAATGTTAAATTCAGACTTGAAACAGTTCTAGGTCCGGTAGAAGGATTTAGTATTAACCTGGTTACAAAATAAAAAACAACAGCTGATGAATGGTATAAAAGTAATCGCGCTGGCCCTGTTACTGACAACAGGGATCTGCGGGATCGGTTATTCTCAAAGTGGATCTACCTACAAAAACATTTCATTAAACAACCTTGATGCATTTCGCGAAGCCGGTAAAAACTGGATAATTGCTGCGGATGCAATTGCTGATTTTACAAAGGTGGGCGATCTTAAACCAGTAAAAGGTACAGGTGCTTTAGTAAATTCGTTTGAGCGCAATAGCCAGATGCATTTATTTACGAAAGAAGAATACGGTGATCTTGATCTGGAGCTGGATTTTATGATGGCTAAAAATTCCAATTCAGGCATATACCTTCAGGGGAGATATGAAATTCAATTACTCGACAGCTGGACGAAATTAGATCCTACGTCAGGTGATCTTGGCGGCGTTTACCTCCGCTGGACACCTGAAAGAGGAACTTTTGAAGGCACCGCTCCTGCCATGAATGTGGCAAAAGCTCCCGGGTTATGGCAGCATCTGCACATACAGTTCCGGGCTCCAAAATTTAATGAAAAGGGAGAGAAAACGGAGAATGCCCGTTTTGAAAATGTATATGTCAATGATGTGCTGGTGCAGCAACAGGTAGCGGTATCGGGGCCTACCGGATCGGCGATGTTTCCCAATGAGGAGAAACCCAGGGGACCGTTAAGCATCCAGGGCGATCATGGACCTGTGGCCGTAAAAAATATACGGATTAAAGAAATCATTGAATTTCCTGCACCCATGAAAGGGGATCAATACTGGATCCCCAAATCGGATTATTGGAATACCATTGATCCGATGATCGTCAAAATAGGTTCAAAACCGGCAGTTATTAAAACATTCCTGATGTACGGCAATAAAAAGCTGACTCATGTCACTTCTTTTGGAAACCCAAACGAAGTAAATTATTCCTATGATGTAAAACGTGGTGCGCTGTTTCAGGTATGGAGAGGAAAATTTATTGATGTTACGGCAGCATGGAAGGATAGAGGGGGTATGCAACTCGGTGTTCCTATGGGAAGCGTGGTAACCCTTTCTGATGCTCCTTTTGTTTCGGTGTTGGCTGATGAAAAAGCAGTGTGGCCGGATTCTATTGGTTTTGATGAGCTTAATAATAAAGGGTATGTGCTGGATAAACAGCGCTCCCCGGTATTCAGTTATATACTGGGCGGGATGAATATTAAAGACAGTATCGTAACCGGATCCAATGGACAGGGCCTCATTCGCACACTGGCGATCAGTAATGCGGTAGCAAATACGTATTGCCGGTTGTTCAATGGAACAAAAGTTGAAAAGCTTGCCGAAGATCTGTATGCAGTAAATGATAAATCCTATTACATCAGAATAGATAAAAAATACAATCCGGTGATCAGGACCATGACATCAGGGCAGGAGATCATTGTAAAGTATGAAGGAGCTGTAACTTATTCTATCATCTGGTAAAAAGAATTTTAATGAAACAGAATATATCCAACATAAAACAAATCGTATTATCGCTGGTCTGCACCGCAGGTACTCTATTTGCC
>JAYUXA010000078.1:0-8573 GCA_043753245.1 Chitinophagaceae bacterium | reverse complement strand
ATTAGAAATAAAGTCCTGGGGGCAAAAAGAATTTTCGTTGCTTGACCCGGACAATAATTTATTGACCTTTGGTCAAAAAATAAAATGAAGAGCGGTTTCACAAACATCAGAAAGAAAACAATGAATTATCTCAGAAAGAGAATTATGGAACTATCAAAACCCTATCGAGATTATGAACTCTGTTGAAATTATGGCGAACAGATTTTTATTACTAATTTTAATAAAATAACTCTCTTCTACTATTTAACTAACAACAACTTCCTGTTACTATTACTAACAATATTATCAGCCTTGTCTCTACAAAAATTCAAAAGGAACTTTAATAAAGTATCCGATAGTTCATATCAGATACTTTATTAATCAATTAATTAAAACCGCTCATTTTTCAGATCGTTTTTCATCTCTCTGCCTTTACTTTCAAGAGTGTCCTTAATGTTCTCTCCTGTGTTTTTAATTCGTCTGGCAGCCTGTCCTGCCTGGTCTTGAACATCTTCGGCAAAATCTGACAGCATATCAGAAAGACGCTGTCTGGTAGCAGTTCCTTTATCGGGTGCCACCAAAATACCAATTGCGATTCCAGCCAAAAGACTGGTGAGAATTTTTGACATTGTTTTTTAAATTAATTGTAAGAAATATTTTAAAGACCATACAAAATATCATGCTAATCCGGTACAAACGCTTTTCAATTCTTATAAATTATCCCACCCATATTAATTACTAATCAGCAAACTAATTAATTGCATGACGATACTTAAATCCCCTGAGAGTAATCTACCCCAAAATGAGAATCTGTCCAGTCAGGTTCGCAGAGTGAGAAAATTAACACCCATATCTAATTAATGATCAGCTTGTTCACTGATTTGAATCTTAAGAATAAATATTGCAATAGGGGTAACAATTAAAATAGATTAATTATGATTTCTAATGCTGAATTTGAATTCCAGAACCGTAAAGAAAATCCTGGATCTTCCATCAAACGTATTTCGTGGGCCGCTGTTTTTTGCAGGAGTACTTATAGCTATTGTTCTGCAGCTAACCCTTAGCCTGTTAGGATTGGGAATAGGCTTAAGTACTATTGATCCGAAAGTGGAAGAAAATCCTATGGCCGGATTAGGGACGGGCACGGCGATCTGGTACGGCTTAAGCAGTCTCATATCGCTGTTTGCAGGAGGATGGATAGCCGGCCGCCTGGCACGGACGCCTAAATTATTTGATGGCATCATTCATGGTATTTTAGCCTGGGCTTTAATAACTATTGTTATGTTGTATTTTCTTACTACAACACTGGGAAGCATATTTGGTGGTATTGGTCGTCTGGCTGGTGGTGTTTTACAGACTGCAGGGAGCGCGGCCAGTAATGACATAGCTGCTGCAGCACCGATGCTTAAAGATGAACTAAAGGATCAAGGGTTAGATATTGGTAATTTGAAAAAGGAGGCTGAAAAATTACTTAAACAAACCGGCAAAGCGGAATTACAGCCTAATGCCCTTGAAAAAAAAGCAGATAAGGCCGTGACATCGGCCAAATCAGCGACTCAGTCTGCAGCAAGTAATCCACAGGCAACCGGTGATGTAACCGATGGTCTTCTGGACAATCTTTTTAATCAGGGCAAGGATGTTACCAGTGCATTGGACAAAGACGCTATGGTTAATGTAATTATGGCCAGAACCGGTAAGTCACGCTCCGAAGCAGATACTATCGCTAACAACTGGATCGCCACGTACAAGGAGGCTCAGGTTAAATGGGACCAAACTAAACAGCAAGCTGAACAGAAAGCACGGGAAATGGGTGATCAGGCAGCAAAAGCTGCATCAACAGCAGCTATTTTTGCATTTATTTCTTTAGTCTTAGGAGTAGTCGTTGCTGGTTTCGGGGCAAAACTTGGAACAACCTCAAAAGAATCAGGCACTGACAACGATAGGGTTGTAGCAGCTTAATAAGCTATAAA
Source organism: Chitinophagaceae bacterium (assembly GCA_043753245.1). Classification (GTDB taxonomy): domain Bacteria; phylum Bacteroidota; class Bacteroidia; order Chitinophagales; family Chitinophagaceae; genus Flavitalea. The sequence goes on along the minus strand of JAYUXA010000078.1, from coordinate 6,624 downwards.
GGTGGATTTAATCCTGATTCAAATTGATGGGGATGGAATATAATTAAGAAATACCTGTCTTGGAAGACAGGTATTTCTTTTATCAACGATCTCCAAAATAATTAAATCAGTAATGCGAAAATAAAAAAACCGATACTATAATGTACCGGCTGCTACTATCAATATAACCCCAATCCTTACAGCTTATCTCTATCACTTCTGTTGTCAGCATCAAGATTCTCAATATCCACTTCTGTTTTTCGAACCGTGTCCCTTACAGTTTCATTGCGTTCGCTAACTTCCTTGTTAATCCGGATCTCTTCAACTACGCACGCCGTCTTACTCACCACGGGCACTTCCGCACTTTCCGTTAACTCTATCTCTTTTTCGGAAAAATTATCCCAATCCGCTGCATTAGCTGGGCGATCAACTATTTTCCTATCCACTGTAACATGTTCAGAGCGCAGGCGAAGGTTTTATTCTACCGGCTTTTCCACAATGCGGCTACGTACGCGAACACCACCGGTTTCCACAGAACGTTTACCCACTTCCAGGTCTTCTTCAATACGCTGAATAGTGTCACCATCCTGATTGCCAGATTTACTATTAACATTACCTGCTGACATCTCAGAGTACTCCGCACTTTTCTGGTCTACATCCGTAGCGCCACAAGCATCAAGAATATCTGCAGCCTGTTCAGCCTGATCAGCAGAAATAGTCTGCACTGTAACCATGGAATCAGATCGCTGACCCATATTTGAAAAACGTTGCGCATCGTCGCTGTCCTCACCAAAAAGCGAACTAAAAAAACGAGTGATGGCATTGCTGTTGTCTGAAGAGGATACTTCTGTAGAACTGCTATCCAATGCTTGGTTGCCTTTAGAAATATCAATATTGCTTCTGTCAAATCCGGCTTGCAACAGTTCGTCTACTGCACGCTGCGCATCCGTTGAATGGTCAAAAAAATCCTAGTACCGTGTTTGTCATGATGGTTTTTTTTATAAATGATTAAATAGAGCATTACTGTTTTTGACTGGTCCTTTTAATATTAATATTTTCTTTGCGTAAGGTGACTTCCTGCGAAAGAGGGGTCTGACTAAGGTTTCGGACGATGTGAATCTCTTCTATCAATTGATATTTTTTAACTACTACCGAAACTTCCCGGATAACTGAAATTATGAAGGTGTCACCAACTTTCCGAGAGGCAACAGGTGGTGTATCTACCAATTCGGAAGACCCCGGCATATGATGAACTTCATACGATTCATTTATTATTGGAATGTTTATACTAGACGTCTCCTCAGAAACAGATCTGGAAATCAGAACCTTTCCGGTTTCTATTAATTTCCGTTCAATGTTGATGAACTCTTCTTTCACCTCTACAACAGTTGTATCTGTTTTCCCGGATAAAATCGGTTGATTTAAATCTCCGAATGCATTTAAGTAATTGTCCATGAATTGCCTTTAAAATAATTGTTCCTGCATATACGTCCCAAAAATTAGACAATAATTCGAACTATTCTTCTGCAGGTTAAACGAAATACTCATTCATTATTTTTACAGGGAAATCTATTACCCAACCCAGGAATAAAGGAAAAGTGCAATCTGTGATTCCTGCCGCGGAAAGGCTTTTAAAATCTCCATTGTATGGTAGTGACTGTTTCCAATATGGATGTCCGGAAATAAAATAGTGATAGCTCTGCCGTATTAAACACCATGCAGAAACCCAATCATTTATTCATTTTTTTGGGCAACTTTTTATGCAAGCTTTTCATTATCAACACCCTGAGGAATAAAAAAGATAACCGGAGGAATGATAAAGCAGACATAGGCTATATATACATTCACATAAGCCATCGGGATAGCGATCAGATAAATGAGTGTTCCAATAATCGCCTTCATTCTTCCCTGAAATGAAACTTTAAAGATATTTTGGGTCAATTCCTTGTTTTCATCTTTATGTATTAATTTTTTACGGATAGTGTAATGCCGCATAATAGTAAAAGAAAAAGTGGTTAATAGCATAACAACACCATAAATTGCCGGTGCGATTGGTATGAACGGATTGGAACCGACAATGGAAGTGGCAAATGGAATAAGGCTAAGTAAAAATAAAAAAATGAAATTCTGCCAAAGTAAGTGTTCATCGGTATTCTCCAGAAGGTGAAACATATGGTGGTGATTGGTCCAGAAAATGGCGATCATCATAAAACTAAACGCGTACGTAATAAAATAAGGCAGTAAATGGTTTAAATGACTCCAAATATCTCCAGTAGAACTGTCCTTACTTAAATCCGGCATTTTTAGCTCAAGTATCATGATGGTAATGATGATAGCTATAACACCATCGCTAAACGCCTCTAATCTGTTTGTTCCAATCTTCATATTCCTAAATACTATTGGTTAACCCCAGGTTATTAAAGAACTGCACTTTAGGTTAAAGTCTGTAAGGATCCGGGCTATTGTTTATAACCTACTGAATTGCTTATTTAAAATTTCCGTAACCGAAACCGGCAAATCAGGGTTCGCCTGCAAAGTATCCTGGTACATTTTCTTTAAGCTGATCTCCATCTTCTGAAACGTTTGCTCTCCCGACTGGGGCGTTATAGAATCAATCGTTCCCAGTGCATCTTTCCAAATCGTCTGGTATTCGTTTTCACGGTCAACACTAGACATCACGGCATCTCCGTAATTGGATAATTCATTCATCCACTCTGCAATAAATTCATCGCTTTGCTGCCCGGCTGACGTTAGCCTGGCTGCTAAAGCTTCAGCGGGTGGTACAGCTGTAAATTTTTCCACAGCGTCTTTACGGGTAGTATGTATGGCAAGCTGCTCCTGTATTATTTCAACCGGTGTTTTTGTTGATGTTTCCATTTTGTGTTCTTTGTGTTTACATTAATTCAGTATCAGCATTTTATACTACTATAGCATGGGGCTTTGAAAAAACATATTTTATTTTTTTTATTGCTGTTATCTCTAAGTGTCAGGACATTTTAAATCAAAGTAAGGTGGTAGTTTTATCAGCGGGCCCTTCTACGGTTTACCAAGCAGGCCGTTGACTAAACTTTTCCACTGCGGATTGGAAATGCCGAGAGCAGCACTGATTCCTACAACAGCGTTTCTTAATTTATCAAGCAGGCCGGTAGACTGATCGGTATTGGCTACTTCGTTTCGTCCGAGCACGGCAGCAGTAACGGTATTTTTTTCTCTCAATATCAAAAAATTACTGGTTGCTTTATCCGAAAAAAAATGCGCAACATCCTTATCCGTTGTTGTTGGGTTATCCGATGGCCGTACCCGTATTATTATAAATTCACGGTCATCATTTACCTCATTGTTTTCCTCAATTGCTTCTACTTTTACCCAGTCGAACCCGCCTCCTGTCCGGGAACCTGGACCGGGCACATCAATTTTAAAAAATAAACCTACCTCCGGCTTCCCCTCCACTTTCTTTCCATCTGCGTCCGTTAATGTAAATTCAGCACTGGCGGCACCGCATAACTTATCCCAATTATTTACATCAAGCAGCCGGCTTTTCACGACTTTAAATAATTGCCTGGCTTCTTCAACCGTGTCGGTAATGGTCTGCGCATCTATATCTTTATGCATACCTTCTTCTTTTTCAGGCAATGGTATCTGTTTACTTTCAAAATTGGACATAGTAGGTATTTCTTATAAAAAAATTTTCCATTCAGACAATACACAACAGCGTATTACCAACTTATTAAAATCCCATACCAGCGTACACTTTCAATCGATGCAATCATACGCCGGTCAATTAAACTAAATCCATAGTAATTTAAGGTTATCCCCACTCCGGAGAAATTCTTTACAAATGGTAAACCAGGTACAGGTTGATGGTTGGGACAAAGCCGTATTTCCAGTAGGCATCCTGTATTTCGGTATCTATTTCCTTATATAAATTCTGTATAAAAGGTATCCGGTCAACAATCGACCGGTTAGAGGAAAAATTATTGTTAGATGCTACGATTTTGGAAAGACCTACTTCACCATTTACAGCAAACCGCGGGTTGCGCAACTGAAACTGGCGCCCGAACAATACCCCTGCGTTAACCATATTTGATTGCATAGAAAACTCAAATACAGGCAGACCTGATATATCAAGTTCTGTAAAGTCTTTTTTAAAGTATAAACTCAGCGCATCGGCGGGTTTAATTCCGCCTCCTTTCAGGTGTAGATATTGCCCATAAACACCTACATAGTTTTTGCCTAAGTGATAATTTGGTCCTACGCCATAAATAGCGCCACTTTGGAACGTTTTTTTAATAATTCTGGCCAGGTATTTATCCATCCCAAGCGCTTCCATGGCAGATACAATGAATCCGCTGTAAGGCTTAGTAATAATTCCAGCCTGCGCCCGCGTAGAAACACGATTGCTGAACCGGTAGCTATAACCCGCCGTAAACTGCAGGGGAAACTGTGTACCTATAAGTATATGGCTTTTTGAAGACCTCCCTGATTGATGTTTTACTGAACTGTCCTGAGCCGATAATTCGAAGCAAGCCGTAAGCATTGAGAAACTGACTGCAACGCATGCAATAAAACGTACAATTCGTGCTTTCATCGTATGGTATTCTCAATAGCAATGAAGTCTGTATCTAAAATACATTTATGCATCACTTTTACAAATGCAAGCATCATGCCAGTAGAAATAACAAGATTTCTTCAGGAATATTTACGTGTAGGATAAAAATTAATTGTCAAAACCCCGCTGAGGCCGGATTTCAAACAAGATTTTGCTAATTGAGCATTTTGGCTAAATTTGCCGTCCGAAGTACAAAAAAAGTTGAACGACTCCCTAGCTCAGTTGGTTAGAGCTACTGACTCTTAATCAGTAGGTCCTGGGTTCGAGCCCCAGGGGGGTCACTAAAAATCAATTATTTACGAAGCCACCGAAAGGTGGCTTTTGTAATTTGCCAGCAATTTGCCAGCAGATTGTTGGAAACCTTAAATAAAGAGCGGTTTACCTTATAAAAATAGTCAATTTTCGGATACAAAAAAGCCATCCGCTGGGATGGCTTTCGAGGTTTACCCACAAACATTTATCTAACTATTTTCTGATTAAAAATCTTCGCATCAGTTTCGCCGTATTTTCTGATGTTGTAAAGCAATGGATAGCTTTGCAATTATTGAAGGAAGCGCCGTGGATGATTTTTTCTCCAGGCGCTCACATAAGGTAGCGCTGGCTAATAAAAGACGCCTTTGTTGACCGTCTCAAAGCCGTTTGTTGTTTACAAAAGCCCGGTTACCAGCAGCTCATTTAGAATTGCCCATAAACACGCATGTTATGCCATTGTTTAAAAGGGAATTGGTTTTAAAGGCTTACGGCGAGCGCCTTACAGTGTACGGAGTCTCCAGGAGATTTTGCATTTGGCTAAAGAGAAGGCCAATGTATTCAAGCAAAGTGGCGTACATGCACTCCGGCATTCTTTTGCTACACATTTACTGGATAAGGGGACAGATATTAGTATGATTCAGAAATTGTTAGGACACAATGATATTAAAACTACCTTACGATACCTGCATACGACCAATAAAGATATTTTTGGAATTATAAGTTCACCTGACAGCCTGGAACTTAAAATGTGATATTGCATTGACGCAATTTAATTTCAAGCGTATCTATTTTTATAATATATTGCTTGCTAATATTTTTTAATTATATACTCGGTGACAATAGATAAAAAACCTGCGTCTATTTAAGAGTTGTGCGTCACCTTAAACATAAATTTCGATGAGATTATTATTTCAAAATACTGCGGCTGACTTTATTGACCCAAATGTTTGTCCGCATTGCCATATCGTTAACACAGCTCAACCAGTTTGGCAGATTCAGTCAAAAGATACAGACAATGAATTTGTTTTTATAACTGCTTGGACTTGTTCTAATCAAAGTTGTCAAAAAGTCTTCTTAGCATTATACAAAATAGTTACAAATAATCAATTTCAATTTACTAGATTTCTAAATGGATTACCTAAAGGTCCAATTTGGCCTAAGCCAATATTAGAATTAAAAGATGGTAATCCAAAAGAAGGTGCTCAGCCGGAGCAAACAAAATTTATCAAAACATATCTTCAAAGCCTCGAAGCAGAAAATAACGGGCTTGACGAGATTGCGGGCATGGGTTATCGAAAAGCTATTGAATACTTGGTAAAAGATTGGGCAATCAATAGCAAGCCTGAAGAAAAAGATAAAATCCAAAAGTTTTGGCTTGGACAAGTAATTTCTAATTATTATGACGGAGATTTAAAAGATATTTTGGAAAGAGCAACCTGGTTGGGTAACGACCAAGCGCATTATGATAAACTTTTTGAAGAATACGACCTAAATATCTTAAAGGAACTAATAGAATTGATAATGGTGGAACTTGATAGACAGTTCAAGAAAAAACATTACATCGACACAATTCAGGGACGAAAGTAGACAAGGCGAACGCACAACAAAAGGTTTTGTGCAATTGGGGCATGACGTTGAAACAATCATCGGCAGTGCATATCCAGGCTTCATATTCGGCGGACGTAATTCTACCGGTCATTAGTTCTTAACTTCGGCTTTTAGTTATTAATTTAGCCTCAGTACCGGGCGGACAGTTGGTCAATTCCCCAACTGCAGCAATACTC
>JAYUXA010000077.1:0-4085 GCA_043753245.1 Chitinophagaceae bacterium | reverse complement strand
CCCCAACCAGCGCCATCCCTTTAGGCAGTACTGCAGCGATTACCAGCGTGTCGAAAACACTTGCTATATTAAACACCAATCCACCACTCCAGACGAATGCAGATAATGCCAGTATCTTTTTATAAAATTTGCGGGTAACCCTGCTGATCCCAAAATGAAAGGATATATTTTTGGTAATCATCAGATAAGTGAGTAGTACACCAGCCAGTAAAAGGTAGGTTAACGCATAGATCCTGATATACTCGTCAAAGTTGGAAATAATACCGGCAAAAAATAATACAATAAGAATGGTAGTAAAAATTCTAAATAATACTTCCCGGAGAAAATTAGTAATCACCGATTTTCTTTCCTGCCAGGCATAAGCTTCCATCACAGAATATACCGTTAATCCGAAACCAAAAGGGAAAAGCCAGTGATAATATCGGACAAGATCCGGTGCATTGGTAACATATTTTTTTACAACCAGGTCTTTAAAAATATATCCGGCAATAAGTACCAGTAAAAACCCGAAAGAACTGATGACGATACCCCAGAAAGCAAGATCATTTTTTTCTTTACTCAGATTGTCTTTATAGTATGGAAAAAATTTATAAATAAAGGACAGCGTTCCCAGGTTGGCAAAAGAGAACATGATGTTGGCAATAGCAATAAAGGTATTTACTAATCCATATTGATCTTCCGAAAAACTGTCTTGTTTAGTATAGAGATAGGTATTTACGAAGCCAAGTACAAAGCCAAGATACACCACTACAGAAGAAAGGATACTCTGCCGCCTGATCGTACTCATTCACAAATATATTACATCTTCCTGCTGTGGACATAAAAGTTACGGTCAATGCTGAAGTCTGCTGATTCTACAGATATCGTTTGCCACTCACCGGTAGGGCTGATCCAGATTTCTTTTCCTGCCATTATTTTCAAAGGCATATTGAAACCAGGTAAACAATCTGCCCACCGGTAGCTCAGGGTACCGTTGTTGTATTTATATTCAAAGGCAGGGATCTGAGTAGTGCGCAGGTACTGGTCGAAAAATAAATGAAGATCGATGCCGGATTGCAGGGAGAAATAATCCTCCACCTGACGGGTGGTAACAGTCTGATGATAAAATGTTTTATTAAGTCCACGGAGTATTTCCCTGAATTTTTCATCATTATTAATCAGTTGCCGGATCATATGAATGATACTGGAACCCTTATCGTACATGTCAACCGATCCTTCTTTATTCACCCCATATCTTCCGATAATAGGAACATCATTTTGTATTCCTTTACGTGTTCCTATAAAATAGGCATTCCCTGCTTCCTTTCCTGATTGGCATTGGGTAAAAAGCGTTTCACTGTAACTCGTTAATCCTTCATGCACCCACATGTCTGCAATGTCTTTGGTGGTAATGTTATTGCCAAACCATTCATGACCGCTTTCATGTACGATAATGAAATCCCATTTTAATCCCCATCCCGTTTCAGAAAGATCTTTTCCCAGATATCCGTTTTCAAATTTATTCCCATAAGCCACTGCGCTCTGGTGTTCCATTCCAAGATGGGGAGCTTCAATAAGTTTGTATCCATCCTCATAAAATGGATAAGGTCCAAACCAATATTCAAAACACCTGAGCATCAGCGGAACCTGAAGAAATTGCTTTTTTGCTTTTGCTTCATTCCCACGGAGTACCCAGTAGTCCAGGTCCAGATTGCCCTGTTCCCCTGCATAGGTCTCCGACCAGTGTACGTACCTGCCTATATAGGGAATGATATTGTAATTATTGATAGGATTTATTACCGCCCAGGTATAGGTGCTTGTTCCATTGTTGTTTTTTATCAGGCTTCTTAATCTTCCGTTCCCGATTCCTGTTAAGGAGTCCGGAACGGTGATGTGCAGGGTAGCACTGTCAGGTTCATCACCCTGGTAATCTTTGCAGGGGTACCAGACACTTGCTCCCAGACCCTGGCAGGCTACACTGACCCAAGGTGCTCCGCCTGCATCTTTTTTCCAGATCCAGCCACCATCCCATGGCGGATTTATAGCTTCATGCGGCTTGCCTTCAAAATTAATTTCGAGTGAAAAAAGGGTTGCTTTTTTTATTTTTTCCGGCAGATAAACCCAGTATGCATTTCCTGTCCGCGTGGTTTTTAAAGTAGTGGATTTATAGATGATCCTGGTAATGTTCATGGGTTGCTGCAGGTCGATCTGCATTTTCCGGCCCTCGGCAACTGCTTCGCAGGTGATGATGTTGCTGCCTCTGATGATCCTGGTACTATAATCCGGTTCCACACTCACTTCGTATTTCCGGACATCCCACCAGCAGCGTGCGGGAGTGACAGATCCCCGTAAGGTATCCGGCAGGGTTAACGATTTACCAGTACTGAAAATCTGCGCAAAGGTGGTAACTGCGAGTAAAAGACAACAAATAATTATAAAGGATAACTTGCGCAGTAATAAAATCATAATGTGCATGAAAGTAAAGCCTTTATTCTGCATTTTTATTGCGTTGGCAGGCCTTTTAGCGTGCCATACGGACCGCTCTTCCAAAAAAAAGGTATTTTCCTATAATGAGTCATCAAATATCGCTTCGCTCGACCCGGCTTTTGCAAAAAATCAATCGATCATATGGGCAGTGCATCAAATTTACAACACACTGGTAGAAACAGATAGTCAGCTTAATATGGTACCCTCCCTTGCCAGGCGGTGGGAAGTGTCCGATGACCGCATGAGGTATACTTTTTTTCTCAGGCAGGATGTCTTTTTCCACGACAACGATGCCTTTGAAAAAGGAAGAGGAAGAAGAATGACGGCGCATGATGTGGTGTATTCTTTTAAACGGATAACAGACGTTCGCATAGCCAGCAGCGGAGCCTGGATTTTTAACAGCAGGGTCAATGCAGAAACAGGTTTTACCGCATTGAATGATTCGGTATTTCAGCTACAGCTACTACAGCCTTTTACACCAGTGCTGGGTTTGTTAAGTATGCAGTACTGTTCCATTGTGCCCTATGAAGTGGTGGATAAATACCGTCAGGATTTCAGGAGTCATCCTTGCGGCACCGGACCATTTGTTTTTAAATCCTGGGAGGAAGGACAGGCAATGGTGCTGCTTAAAAATGAACACTACTTTGAGTACGATTCTTCCGGCATCCGTTTGCCGTATATTGATGCTATAAAAATAAGTTTGTATACAAGCAAGGCAACTGAATTTTTATTATTCCGACAGGGGCGGCTGGATTTTATTAATGATATTGATGCTTCTTTTAAAGATGAAGTGCTTACTAAAACGGGGATACTCAAAAAGGAATGGGAGAGCAAAGTAGTGCTTTCCAAACATCCTTATCTAAATACAGAATACCTGGGCATTCTTCTTTCTGATCATTCCGCAGGCAATCCTCTGCAGAACAAACGTATCCGCCTCGCTATTAATTACGGGTTTGACAGAAGAAAATTGATCATGTACCTCAGAAATTCAATTGGTACTCCTGCAGAAAGCGGATTCATTCCTGCCGGTCTGCCCTCATTCGATTCGGTACTAGTCCGGGGTTATCAGTACGATCCGGTAAAAGCAAGGAAATTACTAAAAGATGCCGGTTTTGAAAATGGGATAGGATTGCCACCAATAAAATTATTAACGATTGCCATCTATTCGGAGCTTGCAGGATTTATTGCTAAAGAACTGGAGCAGATCGGGATAATTGTAGAAGTGGAAGTGGTTCAGAAAAGTTTGTTACTGGCCCAGACAGCAAAATCCCAGGCGCCATTTTTCCGCGCCAGCTGGATTGCAGATTATCCGGATGCTGAAAATTACCTGAGTGTGTTTTACAGCAAAAACCCTGCTCCACCAAATTACACACGGTATCACAATGAGGCTTTCGATAAATTATATGATTCAGCGCTAACAATTGCTGATGATTCCTCGCGGTATGTTGTCTATCGTAAGATGGACAGGATGATCCTGGAAGATGCTCCGATCGTTCCATTGTGGTACGATGAAGTTATCCGGCTGGTACAGCCAAGGGTATCGGGATTTCATCCCAATGGGTTAAATCTTCTGGAATTACGGTATGTTCATTTAAATTGAACGTCCAGAGTTAAAAGTT
>JAYUXA010000076.1:0-4089 GCA_043753245.1 Chitinophagaceae bacterium | reverse complement strand
ACAGCCTGAATGTGAACGAAATTCAGGGCGACAGTACCGGGATGATTAAAGAAACCGCCAGATCCTTTGCCATTACGATCAGCAGTTCGGCGGTGGCCATCCGGGCAGAAAAAGACCTGGAGGCCGGGCGGAAAGAGTTAAACGTGATCACAGATGCACTCTGGAGCTTAACCCGCACAGTGGAATACGCAGGCCAGAAAATATACTATCACTATTGCCCTATGGCCTTTAACAATCAGGGTGCTTACTGGCTAAGTGACAGCAGGAAGATCCTAAATCCCTACTTCGGGAATAAAATGCTTAAATGCGGAGAGATCAGGGATTCTATTGATTACAGCCAGCGGTAATATGCGAATTATTCCGGCTCGTATTTAAACAATACAACTGCATTCTTTTGTTCGGTAGAAGTGATCCGCACTTCATACTGCGCATCACCTGCTTTTACAACCATTAAAGAAGTATTGGGAGGAATTTCACCAAGGTTTTCGGCCACCATCACCAATTCATGGGTACTATGATCATCATCTAAACTGATTTTTACTTCGATGGCCGTTTCAGTAAGCCGCTGTTTAGAAACAACTAGTTTTTTATCAATATAAACCGAAACGGTATCATTGTCAACAGACCCGTTGTCGTAAATTTTTATATAAATATTTTTTGAAGTAGTAGTAATGGTCCGGATCAATTCATTGGTTCTTGTTGCAAGAACACGTGGCAGCACTATTCCAGGGATTTTCCTGACAGTTGCTTTTTTTAGTGAATCTTCTTTAACAGGAACTGTTTCCGGTGAAGAAGGCAATTTAGCTGCAGGCTGATCGACGGGTTTTTTTATTTTAGGAAGAGGAGTGGTTTTTGATTTTACTTCTGATAGTTTTTTCGGTTGCCCGCTTTTTGCAGTTACCGGTGGGATAGGACTTTTACTTTTTGGAGCAGCAGGTTTTGGTTTTTCTTTCTGCACAAGGAAGGGTTCCTTATAAAAGTCAGAAGTAGCTACTTTTCGAAGGTATACGGTACCTCCACCACAACGGGAAGAATCAGCCGTATTCATGCTGCTGTATTTTCCTTCCATAAATTCCTCATCACCTTCTCTGGAATAGGTTAAAAAGCAGGTCATGATACAGGTTCCACCGCCATTGGTCTTCACTTCCAGAATTTTTAATTCTTCGAGTAATACTTTTTTTGTTTTGGAATTTATGGCTCCGTAACAGGAAGCCTTTCCATAAAATACCGTGGTTTTGTAAGAATACGTGACGCCCTTAAATGCTTTATCATTCTGATCCAGCTGTACCTCAAATTTGTATTTATCTTCCAGGCCCTGAACTTCCTGTAAACGGCTGGCATATTCCGATTTGAATTGTCCTCTCCATATTCCTGTCAGATCCTGGGCAGACGCTCCAAAGAACGATCCGCAAAAGAGAAAAAATAATATTGAACGCATAGTACTAGTTCAGCCCGGCAAATTACCTAATAATGATTTGAGGAGACAAATACCGGCAGATGTTGTCTGCAAATAGTTCGTTAAATTTGCAAACTTTCCTGCATTTTTTGTCGGATAGTCCAATTTAGTTGATAGTTAAAAGAATAAAGAGCCATACTTCATGATCAATATTACTTTACCGGATGGATCAATACGCAAATATGAAGAGGGAGTAAATTCTCTTGATATTGCCAAATCAATCAGCGAAGGGCTGGCCAGGAAAGTGCTTGCAGCTAATGTTAACGGGCAGGTCTGGGACGTTTACAGACCTATCATGGGAGATTCAACAGTTCGGTTAGTAACCTGGGAGGACAATGAGGGCAAATCTACTTTTTGGCACTCCACTGCGCATTTGCTGGCAGAAGCGGTGGAGCTACTGTACCCGGGAGCAAAATTCTGGGTTGGGCCTGCTATCGATAAAGGGTTTTATTACGACATGGATCTGGGTGACAGGACGCTGACTGAAGACGATTTAAAGAGACTGGAAACAAAAATGAATGAGCTCTCCAAAAAGCAGAATGTTTACCAGCGAAAAGAAATATCAAAAAGTGATGCTATCCGGTATTTCTCAGATAAGTCGGACGAATATAAACTCGACCTGCTGCAGGGATTGAAAGACGGGGAGATTACTTTTTACTCTCAGGGAAACTTTACAGATCTCTGCCGTGGTCCGCATATTCCGCATACCGGTTTTATTAAAGCGATCAAGCTTACCAATACTTCTGGCGCATTCTGGAAAGGAGATGAAAAAAACAAAATGCTCACCCGGGTATATGGGGTTAGTTTTCCAAATCAGAAAGAACTGGATGAATACCTGCTGATGCTGGAAGAGGCAAAAAAAAGAGATCATCGGAAATTGGGTAAGGAGCTCGGTATGTTCACGTTTGATGATGAGGTAGGTCCTGGTCTTCCGTTATGGATGCCCAACGGAACAATTGTAATTGAAGAGATTGAAAAACTTGCAAAAGAAACAGAACAAAAAGCAGGATATAAAAGAGTGGTTACTCCTCATATTGCTAAAGAAAGCCTGTATATTACTTCAGGTCATTTGCCGTATTACCAGGACAGTATGTTTCCTCCGATGGAACTGGATGGAACAAAGTATTACCTCAAAGCGATGAATTGTCCGCATCACCATAAAATATTTGCGGCGGAACAGAGGAGCTATAAAGAGCTGCCGCTAAGGCTGGCAGAATATGGAACCTGTTACCGCTATGAGCAAAGTGGTGAACTGTTTGGATTGATGCGCGTACGTTGTCTGCATATGAATGATGCGCATATTTATTGTTCCCGGGAACAGTTTTATGAAGAGTTCAAAGCAGTGAATGATATGTACCTGAAATATTTCAAAATATTTGGAATAGAAAAATACGTTATGAGGTTAAGTCTTCATGATCCTGCAAAACTCGGACAGAAATACATCAACGAGCCGGAGTTATGGAAAGAAACCGAAGCCCTGGTGCGCGATGCGCTGATCAGGACCAATACACCCTTTGTTGAAGTGGCGGGAGAAGGGGCTTTTTACGGTCCAAAAATTGATGTACAGATATGGAGTACTATAGGCAGGGAATTTACACTTGCTACCAACCAGGTTGATTTTGCCCAGGGTAGAAGTTTTAAACTCGAGTTTACGAATAAAGACAACCAGCCTGAAACTCCCCTGATCATTCACCGGGCGCCGCTGGGCACCCACGAACGGTTCATAGGATTTCTGCTGGAACATTATGCGGGGAAGTTTCCAGTGTGGCTGGCACCGGTACAGGTAAAAGTGTTGCCGATCAGCGATAAGTTTCTAGCTTACGCACAAAGTATTTTTGAAAAGCTGAAAAATGCTGATATTCGTGCAGAGGTAGACGACAGGAGTGAGAAAATAGGCAGAAAAATAAGGGACACTGAACTGGCAAAGGTTCCATATATGCTGGTAATAGGAGAAAAAGAAGTCAATGAAAATAGGATTTCTGTAAGAAGGCAGGGCAAAGGAGACACGGGCAGTATTGATCCGGATTCCTTCATTCGTTCTCTAGCAGAAGAAATAAAAAACAGGGTTTCGTAACGATAGATCTTTTCCCAAAAGATCATTAATAAATAAAACAACTAAAGGTTTTCCCATGGGGATGGGAAACAACATTAATTATGGCATTTCCACCCAGGCAACCCAGGGGCGCTTTTAACCCCAGGTTCAAAAGAGAACAACAACAGGAACACAGGACCAACCAGATGATTCGTGTTCCGCAGGTAAGATTGGTTGGTGACAATGTAGAAGTAGGGGTTTATCCTACTCAGGACGCATTGAGAATGGCGCAGGAACAACAACTTGATCTGGTCGAAATTTCTCCGCAGGCAGATCCTCCCGTTTGCAAAATCATCGATTATAATAAATTTCTTTACGAGAAAAAACGTAAAGAAAAAGAGATGAAAGCAAAGAGTAAGTCTGCTGAGGTAAAAGAAATTCGCTTTACTCCAGGTACGGATGATCACGATTTTGACTTCAAATCCAAACATGCTGAAAGCTTTTTAAAAGAAGGAAATAAGGTGAAAGCCTATGTGCAGTTTAAAGGAAGAGCGATCATGTTCAAAGAGCGTGGGGAATTACTGCTTCTGAAATTTGCAGA
>JAYUXA010000075.1:0-4128 GCA_043753245.1 Chitinophagaceae bacterium | reverse complement strand
TAGTTAGGGTGGAGTTTAAGAAATGCGCCACATCATTACTGCTGTTGTACCCCCGGACCAGATCTACCTGGTTTTTCATTAGTGCAATCAGGGGACTTACAATAATTGCCACCCCTTCGCTGATGATAGCGGGTAGCTGATAACACAAGCTTTTTCCGCCACCGGTTGGCTTGATGACAAAGGTATCCTTGCCGGCAAGAAGATTTTTAATGATCGCCTCCTGGTTTCCCTTGAATTCACTGAAGCCAAAATTTTCTTTTAGGGACTGTAGCAGATCAGCGGAGGAAAGAACAGCTGAAGTATGGATTGGTTCTGGTAAGGGTCCGGTCGTTTTTGCCGCTGACTTTTTAGGATCAGGCGTTTTTTTTACTGTGGTCATTGATAAAAATTTCTTTCTTCACAAAGTAGAGATAGCTGTTATGTGTTTGGAAGAGGGCGAATTTACTTTATTTTCAGGTGTAATGCAAAAGAGAGATGCCTCCGTGTAAACCAAAAGAATCGCGTAGGTTTGCCCCTGAAAATGACACCAGTTATCCAACCTGATATTAAACTTGCCGGCCTTCGGACTGTCCGACTGGAAGCCGCTGCTGTCGCAGGTTTGCAGGAGATGATAAATGATGATTTTGAACGGGCGGTGAAAACCATCGCAGCATGCTCCGGGCGGCTGGTTGTCAGTGGCATTGGAAAAAGTGCAATCATCGCCCAGAAAATTGTCGCCACACTTAATTCTACCGGTACCCCCGCTATATTTTTACATGCTGCAGATGCTATTCACGGAGATCTGGGTATGATACAACAGGAGGATGTTGTGATGATCATCAGTAAAAGCGGCGAATCACCCGAAATAAAAGTGCTGGTGCCCCTGATAAAAAATTTCCGTAACCCCCTCATCGCTATGCTGGGCAGCCTGAATTCTTATCTCGCCAGACAAGCCACGATCCTATTGAATACCACCGTTGCGCAGGAAGCCTGCCCAAATAACCTTGCTCCTACCAGCAGCACCACGGCCCAGCTGGTAATGGGTGATGCTATAGCCATTGCACTGATGGAGTTAAAAGGATTCGGGACCGACGATTTTGCAAAGTTCCATCCTGGAGGCATGCTCGGCAAAAAATTGTACCTGCGGGTTTCGGATCTTTATATCAATAATGAGAAACCTTCCGTGTCGCCCGTTTCCACCCTTAATAAAGTGATCATGGAAATATCCCGTAACCGTCTTGGTGCAACCGCGGTGACGGATGAGAACGGTAAACTGGTCGGTGTGGTAACAGATGGCGACCTGAGAAGGATGCTGGAAAGAAATTCACCCCTGGATACCGTAACCGCAAATGATATCATGACGGTAAACCCAAAAACGATCGACCCGGAGGCGTTGGCGGTAGACGCACTGGATCAGTTAAGAAAAAACGATATCACCCAGCTGGTGGTGGCCTCTGAAGGACGCTACCTGGGATTTATTCATTTGCATGACCTTGTAAGAGAAGGATTGATTTAATTAAATTGTATCAACAAAACATAATGAACAAACACCATTACGTTGTTATTATGGCCGGTGGAATTGGCACCCGTTTCTGGCCAATGAGCAGAACTAATTTCCCAAAGCAGTTTCTCGATATCCTGAATATTGGCAAAACACTTATACAAACCACATTTGACCGGTTCTCTTCATTTATACCGATCGATAATATTTATGTGGTCACATCCGAAGAGTATGTAAATATTGTAAAGAAGCAATTGCCGCATCTTCCTTTGCAGAATATTCTTGCCGAACCATCACGGAAAAATACAGCTCCCTGCATTGCCTATATTTCTTTCAAACTGAACCAGCTGGATCCGCAGGCCTTACTCATCGTAGCGCCTGCAGATCATTTAATTTCCGATAATATCGCTTTTACAAAAGTATGCCTGGAAGCATTGAGCTTTACCCAAAAGCACAATGCATTTATTACACTCGGCATCACGCCCACCTATCCCAATACAGGATACGGATATATTCAGTATGAACAGCATTCGGTGTCGGATAATGTTTATAAGGTGAAGACCTTTACTGAAAAACCAAACCTCGAACTGGCAAAAACATTTATATCCAGCGGAGAATTTTTATGGAACGCCGGGATATTCGTTTGGCAGATAAAAAACATCGTCATTGCTTTTGAAAAATACCTTCCGGAAATATTTGATCTTTTCGTTGCCCAGAAAGATAAATTCAATACGCCGGAAGAAGCAGCAGCCCTGCAGGATATTTATCCGTTTACTACCAGCATATCAATTGATTTTGGAATTATGGAGAAAGCGGATAATGTATATGTGATCCCCTCTGCATTTGGATGGAGCGATCTGGGAACATGGAACAGCGCGTATGAAAATCTTAATAAAGATCCTCATGCAAATGCATTTACCGGCCACAATGTGATGGTGATGGATACGGAAAATTGTATTATTCATACCCCTGAAAATAAACTTGTGGTACTACAGGGGCTTAAGGATTTTATAGTTGTAGATACATGCGACGTGCTGCTGATCTGCAAAAAAGAAAAAGAACAGGAAATCAAAGAATTCGTTAGTGATGTGAAAAGACAAAAAGGCGATAAATTTTTATGACCCCATACAGTACTATTTTATTTCTGGACATCGAAACGGTTTCCCGTTACAGATCTTTTGAGGATTTACCCGAAAGCTGGAAAGAATTATGGATGAGAAAAGCAGAAGGATTATTAAAAAATAACAGAGAAGACGACACCGTAGAAACGATCTATGAAAAGGCTGGTTTTTTTGCGGAGTTTGGAAAAATTATTTGCATCAGCTGCGGGGTCATGCAGGGTAGCGGAGAAAATAAATCTATGGTCATCAAATCTTTTTATGGCCATGATGAAAAAAAATTACTGAATTCATTTTGCGAAATGCTGGGCAAATGGACCCCTGGAAGCCAGAAATGGCTTTGCGCACACAATGGCCGGGAGTTTGATTTTCCTTACCTCTGCCGAAGAATGATTATTAATAATGAATGTGTGCCCGCTTTGTTAAGCATCAGCGGTAAAAAACCCTGGGAGGTCAATCTGCTCGATACCCTTGAACTTTGGAAGTTCGGAGAATATAAAAACTACACCTCACTAAATTTGCTGGCGCATGTACTGGAAATTCCTGGCTCCAAAGATGATATCGATGGAAGCATGGTAGGAAACGTATACTGGAACGAAAAGAATATTGAACGCATTGTTCACTACTGCCAGAAAGATGTAATCACGATGGCACAAATATATTTACGCCTTAATCAGGAACCCCTGGTTCCGGTACAGAATATTGAAATAAAATAAATGCAGATCCTGTACATGGTTTTCCAATGAGCGGGGCACTTATTTCCTTTGCGTTACTTATAAAAACCTCAGGGATGAACGGCGATGGATGTTGCTGTCAGGCTCACTAAGGAAGCAGGTGTCATCCCCATTCCGCTTTCTTATTTATCCTGTTGCAAAGGATGACCGGGTAATACGGTGTTGTTTTGAAAAAAGGAAATAACAACGCAGAAGGCTGTTGAAAAACTGATTAAATTTGGCAGATGAAGAAAATTGATACTATAATATTTGATCTCGGGGGTGTACTTGTAGACTGGAATCCCGATTACGTTTACCGGTCAATATTCAATGACGATAAAAAAATGCGTCAGTTTTATGAAGACATCTGCACTTCTGAATGGAACGCGGAGCAGGATGCCGGTAGAATGCTGCACGAGGCAACAGAAGACCTTGTCGCGAAGTTTCCGCACGAAGAAAAAAACATCAGAACCTATTACGGCAGATGGGAAGATATGCTGCGGGGTCCGATCGATGGTACCGTGGATATATTAAAATCCTTGAAAGAAAGCGGAAAATATAAATTATATGCGTTAACCAACTGGAGCCATGAAACCTTTCCGGTGGCACTGAAAAAATTTGACTTCCTCTACTGGTTCGATGGAAGGCTGGTATCCGGGGAAGAAAAGGTGCGGAAACCTTTTATGGAGATATATGAATTACTGATCCGCAAATTTAATATAGATCCGCACACTTCTATTTACATCGATGATGTGGAAAGAAACCTGACCGCACCGGAATCACTGGGAATGCGCACCATTCATTTTGAATCTCCCGG
>JAYUXA010000074.1:0-4157 GCA_043753245.1 Chitinophagaceae bacterium | reverse complement strand
TGCTTGTTGCTGATGATGCAGGCAATACCATCTGGAGAGTTACCTCACTGCCTCAGTAATGCTGCCTTCTTTCCTTAATTTTAAAGATGGATAAATTTTCTAAACTCATTTCCGTCCGCTGGTCAGACCTGGATCCGAATTTTCATTTACGGCACAGTGTCTATTATGATTTTGGCGCCCAGCAGCGTATTGAGTTGCTCCAGGAAATGGGACTTACTCCAAAATTAATGACAGAGCAGCATTTCGGCCCGGTAATCTTCCGGGAGGAATGTGTATTCAAACGGGAAATACGCCTTAATGAAGAAGTGACGATTCATGTGAAGTTGTCCCGGCTGAAACCTGACGGCTCACGCTGGTCTATTGAACATGAATTTTTATCAGCAGATAAAAAGGTGCTTGCCGTATTGACCGTCGATGGTGCCTGGATGGATACTCATTTGCGTAAATTGGTTAACCCAACACCTGAAATTGTACTACAGGTCATGAATTCTTTTCCAAAATCAGAAAGTTTTGAATGATCATTCGAAAACATTTAGCTTCATTCTCATAAATTATATTGCTGCCATGAAAAAAACAATTTACCTGCTTGCCGGATTAGCTATTTTTATTTCCTGCTCTTCTTCCAGGAAAACTTCCTCTAACGGATGGATATCTTTGTTTGATGGCAAATCGCTGGCCGGATGGAAAGTGGGCGATCACCCTGAATCTTTTCGGATAGAAGACAATTCGATAGTAGTTAACGGGATGATGACCCACCTCTATTATGAAGGGGACATACAGAACCACAACTTTAAAAACTTTGAATTTAAGGCACAGGTAATGACTACCCCGGGATCAAATTCAGGTATTTATTTTCATACCCAATACCAAAATGAAGGCTGGCCTAACAAAGGTTACGAGGTGCAGGTGAATAACTCGCAGGGAGATTGGAAACGCACAGGAAGCCTATATAATGTTCAGGACATTAGGGAAACCTATGTAAAAGATAATGAATGGTATACCGAATATATCAGTGTAGTGGGAAAGCACATTATCATTAAAATCAATGATAAAACAGTGGTGGACTACACAGAACCGGATGGTGTTCAGCGCCCTGATATGCCAGGCCGCGTGTTATCCAATGGAACGTTCGCTCTTCAGGCGCACGATCCTAAAAGTAGAGTATATTTTAAGGATATCATGGTAAAGCCTCTTGCGGACTAATAGACCTTAACTTTGTTCTGAATCATGCCCGGCACAAAGGACTATCAGACGGAATTCAGGAGGTTCATCAGCAGCCAGCATCTGTACACAGGGATACGGGTTACTTTCTGCGTGATCCTTCCAGCATGGCTGATCTATCATTTCGGATACTTACAAACCATGATGGGCATTCCATTAGGGGCGTTGTTTGTTGGGTTAACAGATAATCCTGGTCCTATCCACCATCGCCGAAACGGGATGCTCATCAGTGCTATTCTCAACTTTACGTTAGTGATTATAGCGGCATTCAGCCGGTTCAGTCCCTTGTTAATAGGAATTGAAATTACTGTATTCGGAATTCTTTGTTCATTGATCGCCGTATATGGTACCCGTGCAAGTTCTATTGGACTCACTGCCCTGATCATCTTTATCCTAAGCATTAATAATCATTTCGGATCAGAAAATATCCTTGAAACAGGTGCATGGTACCTTGCAGGTGGCATTTGGTACATCATTATCAGCCTTAGTCTGAATAAACTACGGCCGTACCGTCCTGTGCAGCAGCTGATGGGGGAGTACCTGATGAAAACGTCCTCTTATCTTCGTACAAAGGGATTATTTTATAGTTCTCCGGCCGATACCTCCGATATTGTCAATCAGCTGATCGAACAACAGGTAAGGATACACCAGTATCAGGAACATCTGCGTTCCATGCTTTTTTCTACGCGACGGTTTATTGCCGAATCCACCAGTAAGGGTAGAATACTAACGATGATGTTTCGCGACAGCAACGATCTTTTCGAACGTGCAATTACCAGTCAGCCTGAATACGACCTGCTGCATAAAGCATTTGACCAGGACGACATTCTTTCCACTTTTCAAAAGAGTATAAATGTGCTTGCCGGGGTTTTGTACAATCTTGGCCTGGCAGTCCAGGAAGCAAAGGGATTCAGCGATCGGGGAATTATACAATCCACTATTCAGGATAGTACGGATGCATTCGCTAAGCTGAGGCGGGAACGGCTAAAACCGGAAAATATAGAAGCATTTATTAAACTTCGCCATGTGCTGAATAGCCTTCAGGATCTGGCCGACCGGATCAGGCAAATGCAGTTGTACTCTTCATATGACAGAGAGCTATCCGGACAATTTAAGACAGACGTTGATTTTTCTAAATTTGCTACGCACCAGGAAATAAATCTGGATCTCCTGCTATCTGCGTTTTCGTTCCGTTCCTCCAATTTCAGGCATGCACTGCGGCTCACTGCTGCATTGATCCTTGGGTATCTTATTTCATTGTTTTTCCCCCTGGGACATGGATATTGGATCCTGCTTACGATCGCCACAATAATTAAACCTGCATACAGTCTGACCAGACAACGGAATATACAGCGTCTTGGCGGAACATTTGCCGGAACAGCCATAGGATTTATCGTGCTGTTTTTTTCACCAGGCAATACCGTTATTTTTATTATTATGATTGCCATGATGATCCTGGCTTACAGCATGCTTCGCATTAATTATGCGTTGAGCATTTTTGGTCTCACCATTTATCTCTTGTTGTCTTTTCATTTTTTATATCCGCAGGGACTGAATAGTTTATTGATAGACCGCATCATCGATACTGCCATAGGCTCCGTAATTGCCTATATGGTAGCCAATTTTGTTCTTCCCGCATGGGAGCACGAACAGATTGATAAACTGATGGTCGCTTCACTGGAGGCAGACCGGAACTATTTTAAAACAGTTGCGCAGACCTTCACTGGAGATCCTCCGGATACTACCAGCTATAAAGTGGCGCGGAAAGACGCATTCGTAACGCTTGCTAATCTGTCGGATAATTTTCAGCGCATGCTGTCCGACCCTAAAAACCAGCAGCCTAATCTTCCTCTATACCACCAGTTTGTAGCGGCCGACCACATGCTTACTTCTCATATTGCAACACTATCTCACAATGCACAGCGGTATGGTCTAGTATACCAGCATTCTGATTTTCAACCTTTAATAAACAGTATAGATAAAACCTTTGACTCCTTGAATTTACCGGCAAACCAGGTTGTTGCACCTTCAGAAATGCAATCCAGTCCGGTGTTACAGCGGGTGAAACGATTGATAGATCAGAGAAAAAAAGATTTACAGGAGGGGTTGGAAACTACTCCGGCCGGGGCACGTAAAACCTTGTCTGAACTGGTATCTATTACCGACGATTTCAGATTAATAAATTCCGTTGCCGCAGATGCAGTAACCATTTTCAGAGAAATTAAAACAAAGAATCATTGAATACAAAAGCTTTTTTATTCAGGATAACACATTGGGAGAGCTGGCACTATCTTGCCAAATATATTCCTATCAGTCCTGCATGGTTGTGGTATTGTTTACGTGCCCGGTCCTTGTGGTTTTTTACTCCATCCAATCCATCATTGACGTTTGGTGGTTTTGAAGGAGAAAGTAAAAAAGAAATGTTTGCCCAATTGCCACCAGGCAGTTATCCGAAAACTATTTATGTATCTCCCGCACTGGCGGTGGATCAGATTCCGCTATCTGATTTTAGTTTTCCTATTGCTGTGAAGCCTGATGTGGGTATGATGGGATTCATGTTTCGAAAAATTAAAGATCTGCAGGAGCTGAAAAATTATCATGCCCGTATGCCGGTGGACTATATTATCCAGGATTTCGTGGACTATCCGATAGAAGTAAGTGTTTTTTATTATCGTTTTCCAAAAGATAAAAAAGGGACTATAACCGGATTTTTAAGGAAGGATTATCTGCAGGTGACAGGTGATGGAACTTCTACCTTATGGGAACTTATATCCGCTTATTCCCGTGTACGTTTTAAGCTCGATGAAATGCGCGCCAAGCATAAAGACCGGCTGAATATCATTCTTGCTGCAAATGAAGTTTATTATTTGTCTTATGCTTTAAACCTGAGCCGTGGCGGGAAGCTGGTAAGTCTGGAGCACGAAAAAGATGAAAAA